>DASSSG010000467.1:0-9112 GCA_035708545.1 Bryobacteraceae bacterium
ACGATCCCTGTCCGAAATGATGGATAAAGCAGTCCTCCGCCGTGACCACTCGATACCCGGCGCGCCGTACGCGCACGGAGAAATCGTCGTCTTCGAACATACCGATCTCGTAAGACGCGTCGAGCCCGCCTGTCTCGGCCCACACCGCGCGTGGAATCAGTCCACAGAACAGAGGCGCCATTTCGATATCGAGCTGCTCGCCCTGCCGTTCGCGCGCCAGCCGCGCGGCGAACGCCTCCATCTGCCGGAGATCTGTGTAGTCAACGGCAACCTTGGCTTCGTTGCCTGCGAAGTTAGTGACCGCGCACACCAGGCCAACGCGGGCATCGCGTCGTACGGGACGCATCAGCCGCTCGATCCAGCCCCGCGTGACAATCGTATCTGCATTCAGGAGCACGAAATACTCCCCACGCGCTTTTTCCGCCGCGATGTTGTTCGCCGCCGCGAACCCCGCGTTGCGATCGTGCGCAAGCAGTGCGATGCGCGAGTCGCGTTCGGCACACCGCTCCACGGCAGCCGGGGTTTCATCGGTCGACGCATTGTCCAGCACCAGAACCTCGAACTTCGGCCAGGTTGTGTTCTCGCGCACTGACCGGAGGCAGTGCGCTACGTACTCGGCGCTGTTATGCGTCACCATCAGGATCGATACCAGCGGGAACCTGCTCCGGATCTCGGCGTCCATGTCGTTGACGCGCTGCTTCCAGGTATTCGCGCGCGCGAAGTTCATTCGCCTCCGCCGCAGCTGGCCGTCGGCTTCGGTCACCGCCAGATCGAGCTTGTGTGCGAAATCCTCGGCGTTTTTTCCGATGTACAGCAGGTCGCGGCACTCCGCGAGTTCCGCCATATCCGTCGCCACCACCGGCTTGCCGAGGCTGAAATACTCGTAAAGCTTCACCGGGTCGGTCGCCGCAGTCACTTCATTCAGCACGAATGGAATCGTGCATGCATCGAACCTGATGAGGTACGGCGGCAGTTCTTCGTATGGTTTCGATCCCAGCAGGTGGACGTTCGGCATCTGCTCCAGCTTCGCGGTATCGCGGCCGAAAACCTGTCCGATGTAGACAAACGAGTAGTGCGGGCGCAAAGCGGCCAGCTCCAGGCAAAGATCGAGATCCATCCAGTCCGCGATCGCGCCGTAATAGCCGATGATGGGCGGCCGCATTCCCGCAAGCGGCAGCGCCTGCGGCCTCGTGCGCTGGAAAAAATCGAAATCGGCGCCGTTGCGCACCAGCACCGGCGAAAGCGCGCGCGCGGCAAACTTGGCCTCGAGCGCGCGGCCAGTGACGAACAAAGCGTCAGCCTCCCGTGCGAGCCGTTCCTCCTCGGTTACGTTGAACCGGCCCATATTATGGAACGTGTCCCAGTCATCCATGCAGTCGTAGGCGAGGACGGATCCGAACTGTTCCCGCAAACCCAGGCCGAGCTGCCGCCAAAACGGGAGCTGCACGATCACAGCGGCTTCGGCAATGCCGAGGTCCCGATAGACATGTTGCAGCGAGTTCGTAAGCTGCGCGACCGCCTCCGCATCGAGCCGGCCGAGGTAAATGTCGGGTTGGCGCCCCCGCAGCCGGAGTTCCCACAGACGCTCCCGGAGTAGCGCAAGACCGAATGCTCGCGGCTCGGACACGGGCAGGAAGCGGGTCGGGCTCATCCAGAACACACGGTGACCGCGCGCCGCGAACTCGGCGGCGATCTGCTGTGGCCGCTGATAACGTGTATCGAAATCGACGATCGCGAGGATCACCACATCGTACGTGGTGGCCGGCGGGAGCTCCGGCGCTTCGATTGCGCGCTCCGCGGCCGGGAGCAGCACGGATGCAGGCACATAGCTGTCGAGGTCCGGAAGGTGAACATCATACTCGGTAATATCCCTGGCGGTAAGCCCGGGCGAGCGCAGCAGCCTGAAGAACCCTTTAATACCGCCCCGTACAAGCAGCATGTACAGCTTCCGCGCATAAACCATCAGCTTCCACGCGCGCTGGCTGCGCAGGATCGCGAGCTGCTCCTGCAGGCATCCGCGATACTCTGAGATACACTCGGAGATCTGTTCGAGTTCTCGCGGCTGCGCCGTCGCCCTCAGCGCGCTGGCGCTGCCGTCCGCCTCAGTGCGCGCCGCCGTCTCGGCGCGCAGCGCTTCTGTCAAGGTCTGTACCTGCTGCTGCGCCTCGACCACCGACTGCCGCGCAGCCACGGAGAGCGCGAGCGCGTCCGCCAGGCAAGCCGCCATTCGCGTAACATCCGGTGACACCGGATACTGTGTCAGGCTCCAGCCGGAGAACACCTCGCGCCGGCCGTGTACCATCCCGAGAGCGCCCAGCAGATACGCGTTGTGTGAGTCCGGCAGCATTGCCGAACGGTGGACCTGCAGCACATGATCGCGCGCCTCGTCCGTCAGTCCTTCGATGCTGTTGATGAAGTCTTCAGTCCACCGGGCTCCAAACCATGCATGTCCGCAGAAGCCCAGGCCTGCCGCTTCGACGACAGCACGCATGTTCGGCACCGGCATCTCTTTGCCGAACGGCCATCGGCCTGCCGCGCCGCTCTGGATGCGCCACAGCCAGTACCAGTAACAGAGCGAATTTGGAACCAGCGCAAGCACGAACCGGCGGCTGCGGCTCGCCATGCCGCGCAGCGCAGATATCTGCTGCTCGGGTTCATAATGCTCGAGCACGCCCGCGCTGAATACCACGTCGAATTCCGGAGTCCCTGGCGTGAACACGTCTTCATAGCGGAACCGAGCGCTCAGGTTCTGCCGTTCGAAACTGCGCTGCGCGGATTCGAGCGCGGGCTTCGAGAAATCGAGAAGAGTAACATCAAACCGGCCGCTCCGCGCGAACGCCAGGCTCTGCCACCCAGCGCCGCACCCGGCCTCCAGCACGGATCCACCCTCGGGCAGCAGAGCGGAAATGCGCTGCACGAGCTCCTCCCCGAGTGCCGCCACCGCCGGTGGTGGCGCGGTCTCGCACGACTTGCTGTAGTAGTCGTTCCACTTCTGTTGTTCAGAAGGTACGTCGATCTTCAAGCTGTTACCCGTTCCACGTTCAACTTACAAGCCCCTCTCTCCCATCGGCGCTCACGGTCCCGCTGCCAGCAAGCTCCATGCTGACGCGTGTTGCCGATGACGCTTTGCCAAATGGCATTCGGTTGCGTGGTCGTTTCATTACATCACAACCTTTCATCGCATGCTGCACCTCGTGGTAGAATCTGATTTCTTAGCCTGATCAGCGTACTGCATTTTCAGTGAGAACTCGTCGTCTGCCGGCAACAAACGCCCGCTCAGTCAACGTGGTACCTGAGGGCTCGGTGTGTACCACTCCGCAGAAGCTGCGCGCAGTGGCTCGCCGCCCGGCGGTTGTTGCTCTGGCAATCCTGATCTTCGTCCTCGCGGTTGCGTACCACAATGTAATCTTCTTAGGCGAGTCCCTCGCCGCCAGCTCGAACTATCATCCTTTCGACGCCCGTGCCGGATCCGTTCGCCACGGCAGCTTCACTGGGAACGCACTCGTAAACTGGTACGACCTCGGGGGCGCCTGGTGGCAGTGGGAGCCTGCGGCAGTTAAATTCTCGCACGCACTCCGGGAGGGTCGCTGGCCCGTGTGGGATCCTGCACTGGCCGGCGGTTTGGACGCGCATGTTAGTGTCGTCCAGGGGCAGTATTATCCGCCCTATCTGCTCCTGTTGTTCTTCGGAAACGGCACTGCGCTCCGCGATACTTACTATCTGGCTCAGCTCTTTATCACAGCGCTCTTTTGTTTTCTGTTGCTGCTGCGGAACGGGTGTTCTCCGTTCTCAGGCGCCACGATGGGCGTATTGTATGCGCTGAGCGGATGTCTCACGCAGAATATTAACTCGATTCTGGGGCAGTCCTTCGCCGTGCTGCCGGTAATGATCTGGGCGGCCGATTACGTCCTTGAAACGCCCGTGTGGAGGCGCGCGGGTATAGGCGCTCTGGTTCTTGCCGTCTGTACACTATCCTCATTTCTGCCGATCGTCATCTCCGGTTATGTCCTCGTAGCGATTTACATCGTGGTCGCCATAGTCATGCGCCCCGGAGGAAACTCTGTGGATGCGCTTCGAACCGCATTGCGCCCTTTGGCCGTCGCGGTGTCAGCGATCGTTTTGTCGCTGCTTCTCGTGGCGTTCCTCCTGAGTCCGGTGCAAATTGCTTCTCAGGGCGACCCTGTATTCGCAAGCTGGTATGAACGAATCGGCCTTCAGGCGTTCGAGCCCGATTTACTCCTCACGCTCGTCTCTCCATCGGTGAGCTATGACATGCTCACAACGGATGCGTCGACGCGCCTGTTCAGGTCGCCATACTCAGCTGGATTCCATTACTGCGGAATCGTCGCGATCACATTGGCCTTCCTCGCGCGCTCACGCTCGTACGATCCGCGCCGTCGCAGGCTCGTCCTGTTTTTCAGAATTGCTTCAGCCGGACTTCTGCTCAAGCTCCTCGGAGTCGCGCCTTTCCAGTGGCTCGGTTATGTGCCTGTTCTCAGGAGCGTGCATTTCGTCCCGTATTTCGGCGGTGCGCTGGCCTTTGCAGTCGCCGGTCTCGCAGCCATGGGTGTCGAAACCATTCTGCGTCGCCGCAGCCGGATGGACGTCCTTGTCTCTCTCGTGGTTCTGGTCACGGTCGTGATCGGCATCCTCCGCTTCGCGCAATCCGCGGAGATTACCCCGACCCTCACGGGGCCGGTACTGATGGGCACGATTGCCCGCGAGGCAATCGAGATCGCACGCATAGTGCTGATCGCGTTGGCAGGGGTTGTGGTGCTCGTTCTGCGTTCGTGGAAGCTATCCGGCCGCGGCGTCGCGCTCGCACTAATCGCGACGGCGAAAGACGGAAGACGTATACCAACAGCGTGATGGGTTGCATTGCCGCGGCGCAGCTCAATATTCCCATCGTTCATATTGAAGGCTGCATGCGTTCTTACGACTGGCGCATGCCTGAAGAGAAGTACCGGACCGTGTCGGACCACCTGTCCGATCTGATCTATGCATATCTGGACGAATACCGGCAGCAGAGCATTGCCGAAGGTCTCAACCCCCGGAACATCGTCGTCACCGGTAATCCAATCGTCGACGTGCTTGAACATACATACTTCTCTCGAACACAGCGTTTCGAGGCACTTGCCACTAACGGCTTTTTCACCTCTCGCGGTATCAGGCGTGGCGATTTCTACCTGATGACGTGCCACCGGCGCGAGAACGTCGGCGACTCGGCTTCGCTCGAACGAATCCTCCGTCTGGTGACAGCAATGAGGAAGCCCGTTTTCTTCCCGGCCAGCTACCGCACACAGCACGAGATGAAAACTCACGGCCTCGACATACCGCCAAACGCCATTCTCGTCGAGCCGGTGGGATACGAGGAGCTGCTCGTTCTGCTGACCAACTCACTTGGCGTACTCACGGACTCGGGGACTATTGTCGAAGAAGCCTGCATTCTGGGCGTCCCGTCTATACAGATGCGCCGTTCGACTGAGCGTCCGCAGGTCTATGATGTCGGCGCCAGCGTTAAGTTTGATCCGTCAGCACCGGCCTCCGATCGGCCACAGGATGTCATTGCTCGGTTTGATGCGCTGCGAGGCCGCAGCTGGCGGCATCCTTTCGGTGATGGCAGGGCGTCGCAGCGAATCGTGGCGGACCTTCTCTCACGCCTCGAAAACGCTCGCATCGCGGGGCACCGCCCCGAGGACTATCACCTGGACGTAAGTCGCTCTTATCGCGCAGATGGTGCCGCATGACAGGAGGCTGCCCGTGACTCGCATTGGCAGCGTCCTGACTGGTTTAAGGCGCCGGCTGCGCGCAGTCAATGCCGCTGCCGCCGCCGTCGAAGTCGACCACTGGAAGACCGTCGAGGAGAAAGCCAGGCGCGGCGTGCGCCAGTTCTGGCTCAACCACCCTCGCGTCGCATACCACTACCACCGGAAAGCCCTCGTTGACGGCCTGTCGTGGCAGGAATGGATCGTCCGCCGCTTTGGCGGGCCCGTTCCGCATGCGCTCGAGCTCGGCTGCGGCAATGGCGCCGCCGCGCTGGCGCTGGTTCGCCAGGGTGTCGCGGCTCACATCACCGGTATCGATCTCGAGGAAACGCGCTTCGCCGAGAGTCGCGCCTCCGCCGCGGGCGCGCTTGATTTCATCGCCGGCGATATTAACCAGCTTCAGCTCGAGCCTTGCCGCTACGATCTTGTCTATGCGCTGCAGAGCTTCCATCATTTTGAACGGCTCGAGGAAATCATGTACCAGGTCTCGCGCGCGCTCAAGCCCGGCGGGTACTTCATCCTCGACGAGTTCGTCGGTCCGGCGCGCTTTCAGTGGACGGATCTGCAGTTGTCGCTTACCGCGCACATCCTCGGCCTGCTTCCCCGTCATCTTCGCATGTACGAGCACGGAATCGAGAAGCTCGCCGAAGCGCGGAGCACGGTCGAGCAGGTGGTCGCTGTCTGCCCGAGCGAGGCGATTCGTTCCGATGAGATCGTCAACGTCTTTGAACACGAATTTGATGTCATTCAACACCGTCGCCTTGGCGGCACTCTCCAGCATCTTCTCTACTCGGGCATCATCCACAATTTTCCGGATGGCGACGTGAACGTGGATCGCATGATCGACTGCATCGATGGTCTGGAGACGGCGATGATCGAAACTGGCATGCTCGGATCCGATTTCGCGCTGCTCATCGGCACGCCAGTCCGTCCACATAGCATCCGCTGATCTGGGTTCTGCACGAGAGATCTCGGCCTCGAGACATGCGGTGGCCCTTGTAGAATGCGAGTCTGCCGGATACAGCACCCGTATCTGTGCCTCGCGCACGTGCTGGCTGACGCACAACTCCGCTGCGACTGCAGCGTCTGCCGTTACACCAGTCCTCGCCACCTTTCCGTTGAGCTGTCGCCCTCCCGAGCAGTTTGTGTGCAGATCCTCGATCGTTCTCCGATAAAGTGAGAGCGTACGCCACCCGTGATCGCACTCAACGATTTCCGGCGCCAGTGGCATGATGTTCGCGATGCCGCGTTCCGGGAGTTCAACCGTGTCGGTGAAAGCGGCAGGTACATCCTCGGTTCCTCGCTCGAAATCTTCGAGCGCGCTCTCGCCAGCCTTTGGCGCCTGAGGCACTGTATCGGTGTCGCGAGCGGCCTCGATGCCATCGAAATCGCTCTGCGTGCGCTCGGATGCCGTACAGGCGATCGCGTCCTTACCACGCCCGTCTCCGCGTTCGCCACCACGCTCGCGATCGTCAAGCTTGGCGCCGTGCCGGTCTTCGTCGATGTGGACGACAGCGGCCTCATTGATCTCGACGCGTGCGAAGGGGTCTTATCCAGCCGCGGCGATGTGAAGTTCTTCCTTCCTGTGCACCTCTTCGGACACGCCCTGAACGGCAAACGTCTGCGGCATCTTCGCACCCGTTACGGCCTGATCCTGGTCGAGGACTGCGCGCAGTCGATCGGCGCTGACAGTGAGGGAGAGCCGGCCGGTACAAGCGGCCAGTGCTGTGCCACCAGCTTCTATCCCACGAAGAATCTTGGTGCGATGGGCGACGGTGGAGCGATTCTCACCAGCGACGATGCGCTTCAAATCCGCATCAGGGCGCTGCGGGACTATGGCCAAACCGGCAAATACCGGCATGAGGTGATCGGATACAACAGCCGGCTCGACGAGTTGCAGGCCGGGCTTCTCGCCCATGTCTTCCTCCCGCGGCTTGAGGCGTGGACAGCCCGCCGCCGGGTCATCGCGCGCATGTACGTGGATTCCATTCACAATCCCGCCCTGCGAATCCCCGAGCCTCCTCTCGGCTCGCGATCAGTCTGGCACCTGTTTCCGGTCGTCACCCCTCCTGCACGCAAAATGAACTTCCGCGCACACCTGGCCGAACACGATATCGCGAGCGGCGAGCACTATCCAATCGCGATTCCCGATCAGTCCGCCCTCTCGGGCGTCGTGATCGAACGCGCGTCTGATCTCGCCTGCGCGCGCCGGTTCTGTTCTTCCGAGGTCACTCTGCCTGTTCACCCGTACCTCACCGACACCGAGGTCTCCCGTGTGATCGAGGTCTGCAACGGCTGGCCCGGCTGATCTGTTCTCGCTCGTCAAAAGTCATGGTCGCGACAACAGCCGGTTACGAGCCTGAGCCTGGCCTGATCAGCGCGTGCAAGGGTCGATTCTCTTCTGCTGGATCCGAGCTGGGATACTCAGTCTGCGGAGCTTTCGTGTGACCGCTCCTTTGGGCGACAGCATGTTATGATCTGCATTCGCAGTCGTGCGGCAGTCGGCATCCGACTCCGACTTTTCCGCGTGACTCCTTCACGCCGGCCTACCGCCTGACATGTGGATCATCATCGGACTGGTTGCTCTCGCGCAGATGACCCTGCTTCCGGGTCTGCTCCTCGTACGCGCTTTCGACCATCGATCGATGAACGTCGCGGAGCGCGCGGCCTGCGTCTTCGCCCTGAGCCTGATCGCCAACGCCATCCTCGTACCGACATTGGTCACGCTTCACATCTACAACGCCCCGGTCATCTGGACGGTCGTTCTCGTCGAAGG
Source organism: Bryobacteraceae bacterium (assembly GCA_035708545.1). Lineage (GTDB taxonomy): Bacteria > Acidobacteriota > Terriglobia > Bryobacterales > Bryobacteraceae > DASSSG01. Next base: position 8,542 of record DASSSG010000467.1, read on the forward strand.
GCTGTTGTTGCTGAAGGCCTGGAGCCCCGCTGGCCAGCGCCGGAGCCGCGGGCCGCTGAATCTCCAGTATCTCCGTGCTCTCGGGTTCACGACTACATTGGGCGGCCTGCTCGTCTGGGCGTCCACCTTCGTCTATACATGCCTGCTCGCCAGCAACTGGGGATCTGTGTTCAACGCGAACGATGATGTCGCGAACTGGAATCGCTGGGCGACCGAATGGCCGCGAGCACTTATCCTACCGTTACCTCTCTCTACCCTCAACTTCTGCCTGCGAACTGGTCTTTGACATACCTTCTGCTCGGAACCCCGGAGCTTCAGCTGTTCGCGAAGAGCACGACTGTCCTGTATGGCCTGCTGATCATACTCCTCTTTTGGAGCTTCGGCGTTCGACGCAAGTCCGATGCCGGCCTGTTTGGCGGCTTTCTGTTCGCTGTGCTCACGTTCCACTATCTCGGCTTCGAGTTCCTCACCTGGGGATATGCCGATCTGCCGCTCGCGTTTTTCGCTTTTCTCACGTTCTACGCCGCGTACCGAAACCAGGTTCTGCTGGCGCTGGTTTTTTCTCTGGGCG
>DASSSG010000468.1:0-3003 GCA_035708545.1 Bryobacteraceae bacterium
ATTGGCGAAGGCGTCCGCCGAATTCTCAAGTCGATCAGGCCGCGAACGCCCGTGATCCCGTATGCGGGGTTTTTCCGGATCAGGCGCAAAAGCGCCGAAGTCCGCAGCTTTCCGCGATCTCGCTGCGCGACACTTGCGCGAACGGCACCGCGACCGCTTCCTTCGCAACCTGCTCGCTGGCCGGGTAATCGCTTTCCCGAGATCCGAGACAGGCGAAGCAGGCCTGCTGCTGGAGCGACAGCGGACAGTATACCTCGGAGCCGACCCGTTGTCGGCCAGAAACGCCTTGTTCGTGTTCGAGTTTCTTCTATCTCGTCGCCAGGGATAAAATTCTGCGAGTCGACAACGCGCCTGATGGCAGCCAGCACCTCATCGCGAATCGATGCATGCGCGCCTCAAGGTCCGGCAAAGGGATGTTCTTCTTCTGGTTGGCTGCGACACTCAGTCCGTGGTCCTCCGCCGCGGCCGCCTGGGTCCGGGCGCGTTCTGAACGTTTTTGTAAGCGGCCGCGCAGCGTTCGCCCTCACTCGTGCCGAAGCGCGAACATCGGCTGTACCCGCGTTGCACGCCGAGCGGGCACGAAACCCGCGAGCATGGTGACGGCGAGGAGCAGCACGGCCGTAGCGGCCAGTGTTGTTGGATCCTGCGGCTTGATGCCGTACAGCAGAGACTCGGCGTAGCGTGTCACCACGAGCGCGGTCCCGGCACCCACAATCGCTCCGACAGTGACCATCAATAATGCGTCCCGCAATACGAGCCAAAGCACGCGCCGAGCTTCGGCCCCAAGCGCCATGCGAATGCCGATCTCGCGCGTGCGCCGGCTCACCGACTGCGACATCACTCCATACAACCCGATCGCTGCGAGCAGCAGCGCTACGGCGCCGAAGAAAGTGCCGAGTGTCGCGACGAAGCGCTCCTGCACCAGGGTGCGATTCAGATTGTCGATCATCGTCCTCGTCTCGGTGATCGAGACCGCGCCGTCAACGTCCGCCACGCGGCGGCGAATCTGCGCGATCAACCCGTCGGCATCTCCGGTTGTGCGTACAACCAGAGCGCCACCGCTGCCGCCCCGCGGCTCGCGGTACATAGGCTGATAGATCATCGGCTCAACGGGCTTTCGGAGGTCGAAGTAGCGCGCATCGCGGACGACACCCACGATTTCGTATGTCCGTTCGGGATTCCATTTTTCACCCATGCACAGCCGCCGGCCGATAGGCGATTCCGTGCCGAAGAACTTGCGGACGAATGTTTCGTTGACGATCGCTACACGAGGCGGGCCGGGAATATCCGGCTGCTCTGCTCGCGGGTCGGGCGGCGGATCCGGACGTTTCGGCAGCACGGCCAGACTTTCGCCATCGCGAAAGTCCCGGCCGAGAACGATCGGAATTCCGGCGGCCTCGAAGTAACGCGGCGTGACCGCGTTCATATCGACGTGCGGCGGCTCGTCGGGCCTCCAGCGGTACCCCTCGATCTGTACGTTATTGTTCCATCGCGACCCGCTCAGCGGCGTGATGGCCGCGGTCGCGGCCGCGCGCACTCCGGGCAGCCGCTGCACTTCCTCGCGGAGGCGCTCATGGAAGCCGCGCTCGCGCTGAGGCTCGTATCCGAGCTGACCGACGTTTGTTTCGACCAGCAGCAGATTCTCACGAGTCATCCCGGGATCGAGATTCTTCAGGTTTGCCAGCGTGCGAACGAACAAGCCCGCACCCGCCAGCAGCAACAACGACAGGGCCACCTGAAAGCACACCAGTGTGCGTCGCAGGTCCCAGAGGGGCGCGCGTCCTTCGCTCGACGTTGCGGCATCTGTCTTGAGTGCCGGGGCGACATCCGGCCGTGTGGCACGGAACGCGGGTGCCAGGCCGGAAAGGATTCCGGTCAGAACGGCAAGACCGAACGCGAAGCCGAGCAGGCGCAGGTCAGGAGAAAGGTTGAGCTGCATCGCGAACGGGCCAAACCTCGGCAGGAAACCGAGCAGCACGCGAACGCCGACCCATGCGAACAGGAGTCCCGCCACGCCGCCGAGGATGCTGAGCGTGATGCTCTCGGTCAGCAGTTGCGAGATAAGCCGGCCACGGCCGGCGCCCACGGCAAGCCGGACGGCAATCTCGCGGCGCCGGGTGATGCCGCGCGCGAGCTGCAGATTCGCGACGTTGGCACACGCGATGACCAGAACGAGAGCCACCGTGATCATCAGCACCGTCAGCGGCTTCGTTGCCTGATTACGCAGGTACGACTGGCCTGTGCTGCCCGACTGCACGACGGCCGTGTTGTTGATCTTGTACTCTTTGTCCCAGGTTGCAACCGGGCGCCGCCGGGGATCATTCTGCAGAATCTGCTGCCAGAGTACGTTCAGCTCGGTTTCCGCTTTGGCCTTTGTGACGCCGGGCTTCAGCCGTGCCATGACCGTCAGCCACCACTGCATGCGCGTGTTCCAGAAGCTCGCCGAAGGATTGAAGGAACGGTACATCACGATGGGCGCGAACAGATCCGGTGCGACGCCGACGCTCGCGCCAGTGAAGCCTTCGCGCGCCACGCCAATGACCTGGAATCGCCGGCCGTTGAGCAGCACGTCCCGGCCGACAACACCGCTGTCCTCGCCGAAAGCGCGCTTCCAGAACGCATGGCTGAGCACGACGAAAGGGTGCGCGCCTTCTGTTTCGTTGTCCACGGTGTTGAATACCCGGCCAAGCGCGGGCTGCACTCTCAGCACTTCGAAGTAATTGCCGCTCACCATGGCTAAAGCGACCAGCTGCGGACCCTCGTGGCGTGCGGGGATGCTGAAGCTGACTGGCCGTGCGCCGCCCGAGAAGGCGATCACGCCGCTGTACGACCGGTTGTGATCGCGAACGTATCTGTAGTCCGGATAATTGAACGCGTAGCTCGGCCGCGATGGATTGCGCGCGAGCACGACGAGTTCCTGCGGGTCCTCAACCGGCAGCCAGCGCAGCAGTATCGCGTCAGTCAGTGTGAAGATCGCCGTGTTGGCGCCGATGCCCAGCGCGA
>DASSSG010000469.1:0-3140 GCA_035708545.1 Bryobacteraceae bacterium
GGCTTTGCCTGGACTCCTCCGGGTTTCGACAACAAGTTCGTTATTCGCGCGGGCTATCGCTTCTCGACCTTCCTCGAGGGCACCGGCGCGAATCTCCGGCTGCCGCTGAACCCGCCCTTCTTCGCGGAAAGCGATATCACCTACGACGCGCGGACTCCGGGCGACATTCGCGTTGGCTTCGCCGATCTGGTGACCGTCAGGCCGACTCTGGACGGTCCTCGCACCGGGGCCAATCCCGCGCTGCAGGGGCGCGCCTGGGATCTGAACCTGCGTCCGCAGTTCACCAACCAATTCAACTTTGCGACCGAGTACATGATTTCGAACAGCACGTCCGTGACGGCCGCGTACGTAGGCCAGCGTGGAACGCACCTGGTGGTTCCACACGAGGCCAACCAGCCGCTGCCTGGCACCGGTCCGTTCAACACCTGGGCGCCCATCAATGACCGTCGCCCGCTCGCACGTGTTCTGCCGAACCTTGGCAACATCGCGCTGACCGAGTCGAGCGGCACTATGTGGTACAACTCGCTCCAGCTCAGCGGCCGCCAGCGCATGCGCCATGGCCTCGAGCTGCTCGCCGCGTATACGTTCTCGAAGACCCTGACCGACAATCTGGGTTACTACGGCTGCGGCAACGTTGCGTCCGATGGTGCGTATTGGCAGAACGCGTACGATCGCCGGGCAAATTACGGCCCGGCCTGTTTCGACACACCGCATAACTTCACCGTCGGCGGCGTGTACGAGCTGCCGATTGGCAAAGGCAAGGCCTTCGCTCCGGGGAACCGCATCGTCGATCTCATCGTCGGCGGATGGAGCCTGAATTACTTCGTCTCAGCTCACACCGGGTTCCCGGTTACAGTTAATGCCGGTGCGCATCAGGCCAACACCGGCCAGTCAGTGCGCGGCAACGTGCGCGCGAATTACTACCGGCCGCTGCCCAAGCCCGCAACGCGCACGGTCGATCGCTGGTTCGGTCCGGTCGACACCATCTTCTGCTCCCAAAACGGCGTCGATAACGGCACCTGCTCCTACGGGCTGCCCGCGCTCGGCCAGTTCGGTTCGGCGGGCGTGGGAACCGAGCGCGCACCGGGCTTCTTCAATCTGGACATGTCGATCGGTAAGAAGTTCTACGTGACGGAGCGGCACTACGTCGATTTCCGCATGGAGACCTTCAACACGCTCAACCATGTGAGCTTTGGCCCTCCGGGACGGGACATGACTGCGCCCGCGACCTTCGGCCAGATCACGAATCAGGTCGGCAACGCCAGAAACATCCAGTTCGGTCTCAAGTACTACTTCTGAGGCGACAACCTACTCGCGACCGGGCTCATTGCGAGCCCGGTCGCAGGAAGTACGCCAGACAAGCGGGTGTTGGAACTTCGGGACGAGTGTGAGCGTCAGATGCGAAAGCGCGATGCCGCCCGATGCGCCGCGAAAATTCGACGCTGGCCGAGATCTGCCAGTCGGCAGTGCTCTGCTGGCCGGCCTGCTGACGGCAACGGCGCTGACTTCGGCGCTGGTCCTGGTTCCGCTCGGGTTTTCCTCATGGGCAGGCGTACTCGTTGCCGCGATCGGGTATGTCGCGATCGCGGCAGGCGCGTGTGCCGCCGCCTTCCTGATCAGTGTTCTTCTGCGGGTCCGGCACGCTCCGGACGGTCTGGCGTTAGTGACGGTAACCTGCGCGGCGCTGGCGGCGTGGGTGCCCGCATTTGTCATCTTCTTTATGACCAGATCGCGCGGGACGGCGGCCGTTGCCGCGCTGCTCGCGCTTGCCATAACGGCCATACTGCGGGAGCCCGAAACCGCCTCGCCGCAGCCGCCTTCGATCGAGCTGTTCTCACCGGCCTGGGTGACCGAAACGGGTCCATGGTTCCGGAAGCGCCTGCGTTTCTTCGGAGCGTCCGCGCTGCTCGAGAGTGCCGCGGTACTCGCCATGACGGGCGAAGTGTGGGGACCGGTGTTCCTGTCGACCGCAGGTGCGGTTGCGCTCGGACTGACGATTCCGGCGCCCTCGCCCATGCGGTGGCCGGCGGCGGGCCGCCGCGGCGCCGCAATCGCCGCATCCGCCGTCGTGCTGACGCTCATTGCCCTGCGCCCTTATGTGCGGCGGGGGTTCTTCGGCGGCTCGGCCGGTGACGCGGCTTCTTCGGGCGCAACGCAAGGCGACGACCAGCGCGGCGACCGAGCAGCAGCCACAACGCATGTCGGTCCCACGTGGCCGGGTGTGATTCTCTGGACCGAAGAGCAGCGGCACGCCGTGCTGATACCGCCGCTTCCGAGAATGAGCAGGACATTGTTCGACGCGGGCCATGCACAGCCGATGAGCATTCCGTTCTTCGGCTCTTACTGGTTCTTTCGCAAGCCTCATAATCAGCCGCCGCCGACCTCGATCGTCATCCGCGGCAGACCTACCGAGAAAGGCTTCCGCTCCACGGATCGCATACCGCTGGTGATGCAGGCACACCAGAACCTCGGGCGGTTGATTGACATCACCTGCTGCCGCGGCATCATGCTGGCCTTGTCCAACGCAGACCGCTGGCCGGGGACCGTCGCAATCGAGCTGCTGCTGCTGAACACTGCGGCGCCGGATCGCCCCTCGCTATCTCTCGGGCGGCAGGAGGTCAACTCTTCGCGCTACTGGCGGCCGAGCGATGATGGCCTTCCGGTCCCCGAGCTGCTGACATTCAACGTCCCCGCGAACCCGGCGTTGCGCGACTTCGACGAGTTCGTGGTGCTCTTCCACCTCGGGTCGATTCGCGCCGACAAGAGCGCGAAGATCGCCATCGAACGTTTCGTGCTGCTGCCGGCGTGATCCTGAGATTCGGCCGCAGGGCGCGCACGCAGTTTCATCAATTTACCCGAGCAGGTTTCTCGATGCATCGTGTAACGTCGGGAGACCGGCAGTCACTAAGACCCGTGCGGCTGAATGCCGCCACGAGGTTCCTATGTCGAGGAAATATCCCTGTTGCACGATCGTGCACACGACGCCATTCGTTCTGGCAGCCATGTGCGTTTGTTACGCACAACCAGCGCCGCAGCCGGCGCCTGGCTTCGAATATGCCGCCAAGATTGTTTGCGGTCTGCAGAAAGACCCGAGAGACATGAAGCTGACTCGCGGCTTCTACGCCACCACAATCAACATC
>DASSSG010000470.1:0-5373 GCA_035708545.1 Bryobacteraceae bacterium
TCATATTCCCGCAAAAGCATGCGATAGCAATCACGGAACTGTCAGAGCACATGTCGGCCGTGCGCGGAAAGCACACATTGAAAACGGGAATCAACGTTCGCCTCTACTCCATGTTCAGAGAGAGCTTCGACGGTGTGTATCCGAACGTTAACCTGATTCCCGCTGGCAGCAACCCGCCGGCGAGTTTCGGGCCGTCCGGCGCAATGGTGATTTCGATCGCGGACCGCGCGCGCTTCGAGCAGTTCTATAACCACCTTCTCGGCCACATCGGAACCGTCCGGCAGAGATTCTACAGTGACCTGTCAGCCTTTCAGCCGGCTGGCACACCTAGAGTGCGCAACTATCGCAATCGCGAGTATCACGCCTTCGTCCAGGACGACTGGAAACTTCGGCCGAACCTGACGCTCAATCTGGGATTGCGATACGAATGGAACGGGCCGCCATTCGAGCGCGACGGACTGCAGGGAACGCTTGACAGAGCTGCACAAATCAACCCCTCGAGCCAGATGTCCGATCTCACGATTCAGCGGACGAGTCGCTGGTTCGGCCCGGATTGGAATAACTTCGCTCCTCGTGTGGGATTGGCCTGGGATCCGAAGGCCGACGGACGGACAGCCATACGGGCGAGTTACGGGATTTACTATGACGCGCTGGCTCCGGCGGCAATCACATTCGCCGATGCGAATACTCCCGGGTTTACGCAACTTGTGGAGGTGCTGCCGAACATCAATCCGGGTTCTGACATACGGTTGAGCGACGATTATCCGTTACCGGCAGTCCCGCCTGCGCCCCAGTTACAACTGCCGGCGGAACGCACAACGAACATTGCTGTTTTCGACCCCAGGCTGCGCACCGGATACGTGCAGCAGTACAGCTTCTCGATCCAGCGGGAAGTCGCGCGCGGCACTGTGGTTGAAGCGGCGTTCGTCGGTAATCGCGGCGTGAAGCTGTTCATGCAGGTGAATCCGAATCAGCGAAAGATCGAGGGGGATTTTCTTCAGGCGTTCCGTGAGTTGCAGGCGTTTTGGTCAAATGGGACTCCTGTCTCGGCCGGGAACACGCTGGTGCGGCTTTTCGGGTCCGTACCTGCAGCTATCACGGGCATCGGCGGTGCAGGACTGCTCGACCGCAGCGAAGCAGGTGCGGCAGCGGACACGCTCGATCTGAATCGCAATAACTACGGCCGTTACACGGCCGCCGGCATCTCGCAGTTCTACATCCGCAATTTCCCGCAGTACAACATCCTCACTTTAGGAACAAACGAAGGACGGTCTTACTACGACTCGCTCCAGCTCAGCCTGCGACGTCGGGGGAGGAGCATGAGATTCGATCTGAACTATACGTGGAGCAAGAGCATAGATACCATCTCCTCGGAGGGCGAAGCCTTCGACGGCCTGAACCCTCCCAATGTTGCCATAGACAGCTTCAACATTCGCCTCAACCGGGCACGGTCGGATGCAGACCGTCCGCATGTATTCACCGCACTCGCCGTATGGTCGCTGCCGGTGGGCAGAGGACGGCGTTTCGGCGCGAACTGGACACGCTGGGTGGACTGGGTCGCGGGTGGTTGGGAAACCGGTGTGCTGGGCATCCGGGAATCCGGTGGTGCCTTTTCCGTACGCTCGGGCCGGCAAACGGCCGGAACGTTTGTGCCCAGTTTCGCGAACTTCACTGGCGACCGGAATGCGGGAGGAGTCGCTCGACGAGGGGATGGAGTGTACTGGTTCAGCCCGCAGGAGATTCCGCAGTTCTCGTTTCCGGCGGCAGGTGAGATCGGTACGTCCGGACGCAATGCCTTTCGTGGGCCGCGATTCTTCAACATCGATGTGTCGCTCGTCAAGAACTTCGTCCTGACCGAGAGGCACCGCATCGTGCTCCGCGGTGAGGCCTACAATCTCTTGAATAACGTCAACTTCGCCAACCCCGAAGCGAACCTCTCTACGCGGGCCACGCTCGGCAGGATCAGCTCCACAGTCCGAGGTATCACCGGCGCGCCGCTCGGCGAGCCGTCCGGTGGGCCTCGGATCATCCAGTTGGCTCTGCGATGGGCGTTCTAATGTGCGACTCGTCATCATCGCTCTTGCCTGGCGACCCCACCACATTCGCAGCCGTCGCGGTGGCGACCGCGACAATAGGCGTCATCGCTGCCCTGCTGCCGGCGCGGCGGGCTGCGGGAATACATCCAATGATCGCGCTCCGCCGCGACTGATCGCATCTAATGTCGTTAGGGTTGTAAGGATTCCTAGGATCGCACACCAACTCGATCGGGTGTCTTCGCGTCAGCGGTCCTGTGGCGATCGCGGAGAGTGGTCGGTCCACCGACGCTGATCCCCCGCCGCTGACGCTATAGGGCCAGGAAGGCCGGCTGACCGCCTAACATCAGCGGCGGTACGGTCCGTGGAGTCGCAGGCATAACGAGTCTCCCAGAGCCTCCGGCCGTACGCAGTGCCGCGCTGTTCCGACGTGAGAGCCGGCGGGGCGGCCTAGAGGAAGCATAAAGCGGCACTCGGTGCCAATTAATGATTCAAGTAACAAAGCGCATCGAGCAGTGCCGGAGGCACGCGTGTCGTCTTTCCAGCACCCGGTGGTGCTTCGATCACAAGGTTGCGCCTGTCCCGCAGCAGCCGGATCGTGTCCGGCACCAGTTCATCCATGGGCAACACAGGGCGCATACCGGCGTCTAACTCCAGGATATGAAAAGTGATTCGGGAAGGACGGATTCGGTCTGGATGGCCACTGCCGACGTGCCGCTGTATCCTCCGCTTGCGGAAAGTGCCTCGGCGAACGTTTGCGTTGTGGGCGCGGGCATCGCGGGACTCACCGCCGCTTACCTGCTCGCGCGGGAAGGCAAGTCGGTCGTCGTGCTCGATGATGGCCCGATTGCCGGCGGCGAGTCCGGGCGCACCACGGCCCACCTGGTCAACGCGCTCGATGATCGCTACTTCGATATCGAGAAGATGCACGGCGAAAAGGGCGCTCGCCTGGCGGCCGGCAGTCACACGGCGGCCGTCAACCAGATCGAAGAGATCGTACGCGAGGAAAGCATCGACTGCGATTTCGAGCGGTTGGATGGCTATCTCTTCACACCGCCCGGACAGCCGATCGACATCCTCGAGGAGGAGCGTGACGCGTGCCACCGCGCCGGTCTGCGCGAGGTCCGGCTGGTTGAGCAGATGCCGCTTCCGCAGGGCAAACTCTGCCCGGCGCTGTTGTTTCCGAACCAGGGGCAGTTTCATCCCGTGAAGTACCTCGCCGCGCTGGCAAAGGCGATCGAGAGAATGGGCGGCCGCATCTTCACCCGCACTCGCGCCGAGAACGTGGCCGATGGCAGGACTGTGACCGTGTTCGCGCACGGGGGCCATAAAGTCACCGCGAATGCCGTCGTGGTGGCGACAAACACGCCCTTCAACGACTGGGTGACGATCCACACCAAGCAGGCGGCGTATCGGACGTACGTTATCGGAGCCATAGTGGCTCGCGGCAGCGTGCACAAGGCGCTCTTCTGGGACACCGCCGATCCCTACCATTACGTCCGCCTGCAGGCGTTTTCCGACAAACACGATGTGCTGATCGTCGGCGGCGAGGACCACAAGACAGGGCAGGCCGATGCTACCGGTGATCGGTTTGATCGGCTCGAGATGTGGGCCCGCCAGTTGTTTCCCGTTATCGACTTTGTCGAGTTTCGCTGGTCGGGCCAGATCATCGAGCCCGTCGATTCTCTCGCGTTCATCGGCCGTAATCCGGGTAACGACAACGTCTATATCGCGACCGGAGATTCGGGCAACGGAATGACCCACGGGACTATCGCCGGCATGCTGATTTCCGATCTGATCGATGGACGCGAGAACGAATGGGCAAAACTGTACGATCCGAGCCGCACGCCGCTGCGCTCAGTGCGCGAATACGTGCGCGAGAACGTGAACGTTGCCCGCCAGTACAGCGACTGGCTCACCGGCGGCGATATCGAGGACGCCGGCAACATCCCGCACGGCGAGGGCGCGGTGATACGGCGCGGCGTGCAGAAGATCGCCGCGTATCGCGACCGGACCGGCGAACTGCACGAGTTCCTGGCCCGTTGTCCGCACCTCGGATGCGTCGTCCACTGGAACGCCACCGAGAAGACCTGGGATTGTCCGTGTCACGGGTCGCGCTTCGATCCGCACGGCAAAGTCATCAACGGACCGGCGAGTACGGGATTGTCGCCTGCCGAAGATCAGGAGCCGGTCACGACCGAGCCCGTCATCGGGACGTAGGCTGCTTTTCGATCAGATCCCGGCTGCGGTTGCGCAAACAACTCGGACGCTACCTCGATCAGGGGCCATTCGCTCGCCGCTAACAGCCCCTGGCAGAATCCGCTCCCTCACGCTCGCCTGATTTTACTGAGCCGCGCACGTCAGTAAGCGGTGGTTTTCTGTTTCTGCCACAGAATCGCTAAAACTGTCCCGCTGCTTTAAGAGCAGACGCGATCGTCGCAAGCGGCAGTACCAAAGTCAGCCGGGCGTCATGAAGCGGCACCGCACCATAATGTGCATACCACATTGCGACACCTTCATTTTTCGCGTCTATGACCAGCATCACCCCGCCTGTTTCCGAGGCCGCCCTCAGACAGCGTCGCCCAGCCGCCAGTAGCAGCTGCCCACCAAGTCGCTTGCCCTGAACCCCGCGGCTTACGGCCAGTCGCGCCAGCCCAAAACCCGGTACATCATAGCGGCCGAGCCGTCGCTTCACGATCTCCGGCGTGCGGACATAATCGAGAGAAACGGGGCTGACGCTGTAGAACCCGGAGATGCTCGCGCCGTCGGCGTCGGCAACGGCGACAAACGTTTTGGCTCCGCCCCGCTCATGGTTCTTTACTGCATAACGCCGCAGGCATTCATTGAGCGGTTCTTCGCCGCAGTCAAAACTATCTCGATCGTGTTTCCTGCTGATCGGCTCCTCGTGCCACGCCGGGATGCTCATCCCCGCTTAGGCAGTGCCTTCGCGGCAGCGCGTAGTTTGGCGTTGGCGGCGGGCGGATTCTCCAGGAGTTCAAGAATCCGCGTGCTGTCCCGCGACGACAGCGTGATGTGCTCCTGCTCCCGGATGACGGCCCTCGCGGCCTCCAGACTGTGCTGCCGGACAAAATCCGTCAGATCAGTATGCTTCAGCGCCGCCGCGCGCATAAGAATAGCTTTCTCCTCGGCAGGAATGCGCAGCGACATGCGGTTATTCTCTTCGATCGGCGCTCTGGGCATGGTCCGTTTCCTTTTTGTACATATTCAAATCGTACACTGGTCCGAGTAGGCCCGCCTGCGATGTGCCCCGAAACTCACCGGTCGTCGCCAACCCAGGAGGATGTTCAGGATGTTGAAAGCACCGGCGCGCCCGGCAAAC
>DASSSG010000471.1:0-3962 GCA_035708545.1 Bryobacteraceae bacterium
GGAGCAGGTCCGGTACCGTATGATCTCGCTCGAGAAAGCGGTCGAGCCGCTCGCCTTCGACCAGCTTCATGGCGTAGAAGACACGGCCGTCGGGCAGTTCGCCGATGTCGTGAATCGGCACAATGCCGGGGTGCTCGAGCATTGCGAGGATCCGCGCTTCGCGGCGGATTCGTTCGGCGTGGTCGGTGCGTGCGATGACCTTCAGCGCCACGTTGCGGCCGAGGCGTTCGTCTCGAGCGGCGTATACAACTCCCATGCCGCCGCGGCCGATCTCGGGCCCGAGAACGTATGGTGTGGCCGTGAGGTCGGGGATGTCGACAAGACGCTGCAGGTGCGCAAGTACGCTGCCGGCGAGCGCGCTCATTCAATCGGAGTTCCGAGCAGCGCGTGTGCTTCGGCCTCGAATTCGGCATCCGATGCCGTCAGCTCATGCAGATGGTCAAGAACGGCCTGGCGAAACTCGCGCCGCGCCGCAGCCAGCCAGTTGGTCACCTGAGTGACGGGAGCGTCGAGCTCCGCCGCGATGTCGGCGTAGCGCGGGCGCGCGCTTTCCTCCGTCAGGTCATACAGCTCCCATGCGCGAAACGCGAGCTCCGGCACGTGCGCGCGGACCCTGTCGACCGCGAGCTCGAAAACAGATCGGATCCACTCGCGGCGAAAGTACTCTTCGAGCGAGTTCGGGTCGGCCACATTGAGGGTGGCCATCTCCGGCTCGGCATTGGCGAAGTCGAGCGACAGCAGCGGGGCCGCGGGCGCTCGCTTCTGCGCGGTGGCGGCTTTGCGTTCGGTCGCGACAAAACCATCGACGCATGTGCGAACGAAGGTGCGGAAGCTGGCGCGCCGCGGATCGAAGGACAGGAAGTAATCCTTCTCCATGGCACGCATGAAGAAGGCCTGCACGGTATCCTTTGCGTCTTCGTTCGACTGCCGCCAGCGCAGGCGAACATACTTGTACACGGGCTTCCAATAGGCTGCGACGATTGTTTCCCACGCCCGCGTGCGCTCCTGCGGCTCGCCGCTCGCGATACGAACGATCGCGGAGTGCCGCGTCTCCGGAAAAGCTCCGCGCGGGCCGCCGATCGCCGTATCGCTGTCCATCTTCATAAGCCGGCCTGTTTCGCGAGCCAGTCGAATGCCTGTTCCTGCGCAGACAACTGGAAACGGTCGAAGTCCAGGGGGGTGTCGAGATGCACGTGACGCCCGCTCCTTTCCACGATACGCCTTATGTCCTCGACCGGTGCGTAGCGGTCGAGCAGCGGGGCGCGCACATACACAGGGCGCGGGGCGATGGCGGCGAGCAGCTCATCGTAATCAAAGAGCGGGCGCGACATTCTCGGCGCGAGGCGATGAAGGTTCGAATAATGCCAACGCCCCTCGGTGTCGATCCGTGCCAGCGCTTCCACACCGCTGGCCGCGACGATCGCTTTCGCGCGCTCGTCGACAGCGGCAACGAAGATTGCAACTTTCGCACCGAGCGAGTATCCCGCGAGGTACACGCGGCTGGGATCGACGGCGTCGAGAGCGGCAAGCGCGTCCATAGCAGCTCGGGTATCAGCCACCATTTTGCCCAACAATGACCAGCGCGGGTATCGCTCATAAAAGCGGCGCGCCTGATGGACGCGTGTGCCGAAGCCGATCTGGTCAAACGCGAATACGCCGAAGCCGCGGCGAATCAGAGCTTCGAACGTGGGGCGCGCGTAGCGCGAGTAGCCGGTTGCATACGCATAGGGATGCAGCCAGATGACGACCGCATGACGGCCGCTCTTCGGCCTGCCGTCTTCGGCGGGGAGCCACAGGTCCCCGTGCAGGTCATCGCCGAATCCGACGTCGAACCGGGCGGCATTCGCGACGCGCAATGGCCGGCCGAGTACGCTCTCGATGTAGCCATCGGCCGTCCGTGCAGCGCCAGCGAGCGTCGTGCGGTTCGGGAATGGCGCCGCGGCCGGCTCCTCGCCGAGCGTCCAGCGCAGGCGGTCGCGAAATGGAGCAGATTCCTTCGGTGGCGTCGGAGCTGTTACGCGGGTGCTCGAGTAGCCTCTCACCCACGTCTCCGGTTTGCCGAAACGTCCCCGCCCGAACACGTGATCGAAGAAGTCGACGAACTGCTCGATGTCTTCGGCCTGTGTCGGGTGCTCGCCCGGCCGCAGCCATAACCCAAGCCGTTCCGGATGTCCCAGAAACTCATAGACCGGCAGCACCGAACTGTACGCCTGCTCGAACGCGAAGGGGTTGCCCTGCGATTCGGAAAAGGACGATGCGAGCATCAGCCCGCGGGGAGCGACGAGCGCCATGAGCGAGTTCTGGTCCACGGGCAGTTTGTCCTCGCGGCCGGCGAAGAATCGCAGGCGGGGATGGAACCAGCCCGGAAAGCGACCGGTGATCTGCTCGATGGTTTCGCCCGCGAAGGGATCGGTCGTATAGCGCCACGGCACGCCTTCGCCGGTGTTTCCGCTCGACGGAACAACCGCGGCAATGCGTTCGTCGAAGGCAGCGGCGAGCAGGGCCTGCTTGCCGTTGCGCGAGTGCCCCGACAGGCCGATGCGAGACTTGTCGACCTCGGGCAGAGTGACGAGGTAATCGACGGCGCGCATGGCGGACCATGCCCAGCGCGCGAGCGCGGAGAAGTCGTACTCCGGGTAAAGCTCGACGAACTTGTCGGAATCATCCCCGGTGCCGTAGATCGGATCGGTTGCGTAATAGATGCAGCCGATGTAGCCGCGCCGCACGGCGGGCGCGATCCATGGCCGATTCCGCGGGTGATTGGTCAGGAATACCGGTTTCGGACCGCTGACCGGCGGGATGACAAGTTGCACGCGCAACGTTCCCTTGTGGTCGGGACCGAAGTCCAGCCGCACATCCCGCACTGTGACGTCGCCTTCCCGCCGTTCGCTGGTCACAACCGAACGCAGGTTGCCCGGCGGCGGCGGCATCTTTCCGAACACCCACTGCTGGTACTGTTCGCGTATCCAGCGCCGCTGTTCCTGCCATTCGCTCGGCGAGGTGATGCGACTGCCATTGCGAAGCCGGAGTGGGTCGGGCAGCATCGGGATACTCGGCATTGCTGAGAAGTCCGGCGGCAGCTCGCCCGTGCGTTTCTGCCATTCTTCCCACGTCCGCTCGTGCGCGCTGATGCGCGCTGTGTCCTTTGCGTAGGAAGGCGTGAGGATCGCAAGCGTCTGCTTCAGATACTCTTCACGGCGCGCGCGGCTGGCGTCGTCCGCGCAGACCATCACTGCGGCGGCGGACAACATTGTGATGACGCGCCTCATGCGAGTTCCGGACCAGAATAGCGCGGCCGAAGGTTCTTACGCTGGCAGCAACGGGTGATGTGGGTTACGCTGATGACGTATGAAGCGCATTCTCGTTCTGGTTGTTCTGCTTGCGGCCGCGTGCGCCGCCCAAACCGGCAATAAATCCGCCGGCGGCTGGGTGAAGATGTTCAACGGCAAGGATCTCGACGGCTGGAAGCCGACCGAGCGGCCGGAGGCCTGGACGGTGAAGGAGGGCGCCATTGTCGGTGACGGGGATCGCAGCCACCTGTTCTGGATGAAGCAGGAGTGCGAGAACTGCGAATTCAAGGCGACCGTGAAGATCAGCGACAAGGGCAATTCCGGCATGTACTTCCGCGCGGCCTTCGCAGGACCCGGCTGGCCGAAAGGCTACGAAGCGCAGGTCAACAGCACGCATCCCGATCCCGTGAAGACGGGCAGTCTCTATAACTTCGTGAAGATCTTCGAGCGGCTCGTCGAGCCCGACGCGTGGTTTACGCAGCACATCATCGCCGACGGCAACCATATCATCATCAAAGTGAACGACAAGACGGTGGTCGACTACGTCGATGAGAAGAACACGCATGCCAGGGGCTACCTCGCGCTCCAGCAGCACAATCAGGGCAGCATCGTGATGTACAAGGATCTGATGTTCCGCCCCCTGCCGTCGAAGAAGTAGTCTGCTGTCTCTGA
>DASSSG010000472.1:0-7676 GCA_035708545.1 Bryobacteraceae bacterium
GCCGGGAATTGACTGGATCTACCCGTATTACCGTGACCGCGCACTGGCCATGACACTCGGCGTCACTCCCGAGGAGATGCTGCTGCAGGCCGTCGGCGCAGGCGCGGATCCGGCATCGGGCGGGCGGCAGATGCCGTCACACTGGAGCTCGCCGCCGCTGCACATCGTCACCGCATCATCTCCGACAGGAACGCAGTTCCTGCAGGCCGTCGGATGCGCCCACGCCTCGCGGTACGTGGACGAGAACAGCGACGAGATCACACTGGTTTCGACAGGAGAAGGAGCGACGAGCGAAGGCGAGTTCTGGGAGGCCTTGAGCTTCGCCTGCCTGGAACGGCTGCCGATCGTGTTTCTCGTGCAGGACAACGGCTACGCGATCTCGACGCCGGTGGAGAAGCAGACACCCGGGGCCAACATCCTGCGCCTGCTCGAGGGCTTCCCCAGTCTGTACCGGCTCGAAGTGGACGGCACCGATTTCAACGCTTCGTATCGGTCGATGCGGGACGCGGCAGAGCACTGCCGGTACGCGCGGGAGCCGGTCATGGTTCACGCGTATACGATCCGGCCGTACTCGCATTCGCTCTCGGACGATGAAAAGTTTTATAAGACCCCGGGCGAGCGGGCGCGTGAGGCCGAGCGCGACCCGATCGTCCGGTTCCCGGAGTGGCTCCTTTCCGAGGGCATTCTCGACCGGCACTCGCTGCAGCGCATCACGCATGAGATCGACGTCGAGATTCAGCAGGCAACCGACCACGTGCTGCGCGCGCCTGCGCCCGAAAGAGGGTCAGCGCTCCGGTATCTGTACTCGGACCGGATCGACCCGACTGGGCCGGACTTCGAGGCGGCGCCGGCATTCGATGGCGAGCCGCGGACGATGGTCGACGAGATCAATATTACGCTCGCCGAGGAAATGGCGCGCGATGAGCGCGTGATCGTGTTCGGAGAAGACGTCGCCGACTGCAGCCGCGAGGAGAACCTCTGCGAGGTCAAAGGCAAGGGCGGGGTATTCAAGGCGACCGCCGGGCTGCAGATCCGGTTCGGATCGAAGCGCTGCTTCAATACGCCGCTGGCCGAGGCCGCAATCGTTGGGCGTGCAACCGGAATGGCCACGCGCGGCCTGAAACCGGTCGCCGAAGTGCAGTTTTTCGACTACATCTGGCCGGCGATGATGCAGATTCGCGACGAGCTGGCGAATATTCGCTGGCGGTCGAACAACGGGTTTGCGTGCCCGGCTGTGATTCGCGTCGCCATTGGCGGTTATTTGAACGGCGGCGCAATCTACCACAGCCAGTGCGGCGAGGTGATCTTCACGCACATCCCGGGCATTCGTGTGGTCATGCCGTCGAATGCGCTCGATGCGTGCGGCCTGCTGCGGACCGCGATCCGCTGCGATGACCCGGTCTTGTTTCTGGAGCACAAACGGCTGTATCGTGAACCGTACAACCGGTCACCCCACCCGGGGCCGGATTACACGATTCCGTTCGGGAAGGCGAAGGTTGTGAAGCCGGGCAATTCGCTGACGATCGTCACATTTGGGGCGCTGGTGCAGAAGTCGTTGCAGGCGGCGCTGCAGATCGAGGCCCGGTTTCCGGATCGCACGGTCGAGGTGATCGATTTGCGTTCGCTCGCGCCTTACGACTGGGACGCGATTTCACGGTCGGTCGAGAAGACGAGCCGGGTCGTGATCGCGCATGAGGATTGCCTGAGTTGGGGATACGGCGCGGAACTCGCGGCTCGGATCGCCCAGGAGCTGTTTGACTGTCTTGACGCACCGGTCGCTCGAGTGGGAGCGCTGGACACGTGGGTCGGCTATCATCCCGACCTCGAATACGAGATTCTGCCACAGGTAGAGACGCTGGTGGCGGAGGCGGAGAAGACACTGGCTTACTGAACGCCGGGCGTGAAGCAGCTCGGCCCCACTACTCCAGGCCGCTCTTCTTCACCGCGTATGTGATTGCCGCTTCGGGCACCTGAAACACGGCCATGCCGCGATTGCCCATGTAGCCGATAGCGCGGACGCCGATCGGGCTCGTGTAATACCCGTCCACCACCATCTTTCTTGCCCAGTCAAAGAACACGATTCCCGGGGCGAGTTCGGCAGTTATGTTCCTGCTGTACGCGATGAGATCAAGCATTGCGGTTTGCTGTTCCGGCGTTGCCTTCACGAACGGCTGGCCGTGGCGCTTCACCATCTCGCGGTCGAGCCAGCCAAGGCCGCCGGTGTAGATGGCTGCGAGCTCAGGGTTGTTGCTCGCGAGCAGATCGATGAACTCGGGCGCGCCCGCGTCGGCGGCGCTCTTTGACGTTTCGTCGGCGGGTATGATCAGCTCGGCGAGGCGCCGCAGCGCGGCGTATTCGCCTGGGGTGAAGAGCTTCGGCTTGTAGACACCGGACGCTTTTTTCTCGCCGGCGACGACGTTGTGCGCGTGCTGCGCGGCTTGCGCTCCGAAGGCGCTTCCCAGAAGCGGAGCGGACATCCCGGCGAGTACGTCCCGTCGCGTCATATGTCCCCCTTTCGCAACTGCTCGGCAAGATACTCCGCGGTTCGCCACGCAAGCGCGCAGATCGTGAGCGTCGGATTCTTGTCGGGATTCGTCAGGAATGGCGCGGCATCCGCCACGAAGAGGTTCTTCACGTCGTGCGCCTGGCAGTATTTATTCAGGGCCGAACTCCGTGGATCGTTGCCCATGCGTACGGTGCCAAGCTCGTGGATGATGGTGCCGCCGACCGAGATGCCCGTCCATCCCTTCGCGCCCGCGCCGAGCACCCGGCCGCCCATGGTTTCGAATATATCGGTGAACGTACGGTGCATGTGCTGTGTCTGGCGGATCTCGTAATCATTCCAGGCGAAGTTGAAACGCGCGGCAGGAATACCCCAGCGGTCGACCACGCGCGAGTCGATCTCCATGTACGATTTGTCGTTGGGGATCATCTCGCCGCGTCCATGCAGGTGGACTGTACACCCGTATTCGTCGTAGATGGCTTTTTTCAGCCGCGCGCCGTAGCCCTCATGGCGCGCGCACGTCCCGTGGAACGACCCGATGCCCGGCATTCCGTAACCGCCGCCGATCTCGACGTGATAACCGCGCGGAAAGTCCTTCTTCTTGTCATCGAGCAGCCACCACGGGATGTACATATGCATGCCGCCGATGCCGTCGTTGTCGTGACGGGGCATGCCTTCGAGCGCGGGAATACGCGCGGCGAGGTGGTAGCCGCTGTTGTCCGTCAGATAACGGCCGACGACGCCCGAGGAGTTCGCCAGTCCGTTCGGATGCCGCGGACCTTTGGAGTTGAGCAGGAGGCGCGCGGTCTCGCACGCACTCGCTGCAACGACCACGGAGCGGCACCGCACCTGCTTTTCGGCCCGCGTTGTTTTGTCGACATAAGACACGGCGGTGACGCGGCCGTTATCGGCCGTGATCAGCTCGCGCGCCATCGCGTTGGTGACGATCTGAAGCCTGCCGCTCTTCATGGCGGGGAAGATCTGCACCTGCGCGGAGGAATAGTTGGAAGCGGGAATACAGCCGCGGCCGCACTGCCCGCAGTAGTGGCAGGCGGGCCGGCCGTTCAGGGCCTTTGTGAGCACAGCGAGGCGCGAGGGAATGCACGGAATGCGGAGGCGATCGCAGGCGCGCCTGACGAGCACCTCGTGGACACGCGGAGCGGCCGGAGGCTGAAAGATCCCGTCGGGCGCGGTCCGCAGTCCCTCTCTTGTGCCGGTGATTCCGATGAACGCCTCGGCTTTGTCGTAATACGGAGCGACATCTTGGTAGCTGATCGGCCAGTCCGTGCCGAGGCCGTCGAAGGAGTGCGGTTTGAAATCGTAATCCGAGAAACGCAGCGAGATGCGGCCGTAATGCAGGGTGCGTCCGCCGATCACACGAGAGCGGAACCACTGAAATTCGCTTCCGCGCGCGACCGTGTAGGGCTCGCCGTCGAGCTCCCAGCCGCCGAAACCTGCGCCGAAGTAGCCGAAGGCGGGACCACGGCCGAAGTAGGATTCGCCATGCTCGCCGGCGCCGCGATGGAGCACCTGATGCGGCCAGACGTGTTCCCTGAAGTCACGCGCCGGATTGATCATGCCGCCGGCTTCAAGCAGGAGAACGTTGACGCCGAGATCGGTCAGTACTTTGACGACAGTACCGCCGCCGGCTCCCGAGCCGATCACCACCACGTCGTGCACCGTGGTGCTGCGTTTCACCTGCATGACGACTCAGTTTACCGCTTGCCGGAGGAGCCGGATCCCGCCGAGACACAAACAATTTCACTTTGAATTGCTTTTTGTGTTCGGTACAATCTGGAAATGCCAAGAGTAAGGAAGACCGAAGCCGAACTGTCGTCGCCCGCCGCCGAGACAAAGCGCAGCCGGGCGAAGACGGCGCCAAAGGTCATTGTCGATGCGCCGGCCCAAACGGCCGCGCTTTCCCACAAGCACGCTGCCAGGAAAGGCCCTGAGCCGAACGAACAACCGGCTCCCCCCGCCCGACGCGACGTCGCGCACGACGAGATCGCCAAACTTGCCTACTCATATTGGGAGGCGCGCGGTTATTCGGGTGGTCCTCCCGAGGACGACTGGTTCCGCGCCGAGCGCGAGCTACTTGTAGCGGCGCAGAACCGCTAAGACGCGGCCCTGAATCCTGAGGGCAGCCGCCGGCACGATAATCGGCGGCATCGCGGAGTTTGCCGGCTGTAATCGCACGGTTTCTGCGGATTCTCTGTAGAACCGCTTCAGCGTCGTTTCCATGCCGTCGACGAGCGCGACCACGATGTCGCCGTCTCTCACCTGGTCTGTCTTCTCGACCAGAACGAAATCGCCGCTGCAGATGTGGTCGTCGATCATGGAATCGCCTCGCACTTCGAGGGCGAACGTGCTCTCGTGCCCGACGAAATCGCTGAAGTTAAGCTTCGCATCGCCGGCGACCGCTTCCACGGGCGCGCCCGCGGCGATCCGGCCGAGGAGCGGAAGCTCGAGCGGCTCGTGCGCGCGGGCGCCGCGCAAACGGCGCTGTTCCAGGTAGTCCCTGTTGACATCGAGCGATCGGCTCTGGTTGTACGCGCGCTTGAGGTAGCCGCGCTCCTCAAGGGCCGTGACGTGCTTGTGCACGGTGGCGAGCGACGCGAGGCTGAGGCCGCGAGCCATCTCCTCGTAACTCGGGCTGTATCCCTTCTCCTCGATAAAATCGGCGATGAAATCGAGAACCTGTTTCTGCCGGGCGGTCAGGGCCATAGCTCAGACTCATTATGGGCGAATAAACAGTGAAAGGCAAGCAGTAAGTTGAGGCAGCGGGTCGAACGAAAGGTGCTGAAGGCGCTGCGGCGCGAGTTTCGCGGTCACCCGTCGCAGATGCGCGAACTCAAAAGCCTGCTGCGGACGGGCTATTCGCTCGAGCGCGCCCTTGGGCGGCTGTTCTGGAGGCTGCCCTCCCGGTCATCGCGCATCGTACAGCGGGTGTTCGCGCGCAGCGCTCTCGACGCTTTCACGCGCGGGGCGGACTTCGCAATCCGGTTCGACGCGATTGACCGGCTGGGATGCCTGCGCTCGCCGCCGGTGACATCGTTTCTTATCGCGGTCCTGAAGAACAGAGCGGAAGACGTTCGCATGCGAGGCCGCGCCGCCGAAACGCTGGCGCTGCACGAAACAGCGCGCGCCACTCGCGCGCTGATCAGCTCCCTTGACGATCCCGCCGTCGAGGTCCGGTTCTGGGCCGTATTCGCACTTGGCAGTCACCCGGCGCGCAAGGCAATTCCGGCGGTGGAGGCGATGCTCGGCGATCATGCAGTCTTGCCCGGCTGGTGGTCCGTCGCGCAGGAAGCCGAGGCGGTGCTCGACAGCCTGCGCACGGGTTGCGGACGGTCCGCCGAGCTTCAGACGCGCGTCGAAGCGATCCTCGCGGATGAGCATGCCTCGGCGGAAGATCGACGATGGGCCGAATGTTACGATGTGCGGGCCTGCGTCAGCGGCTCACGTTCGTGTTCAACCGCATGAGCGGCACGCGCGCGGCAGCGCGCACTGGCCTGAGGCTACTAAGCGCGCGCCGCCCGCGTGGTCGCGCGAGTCGTGTCGTCTTCTTTGTACAGCGAGGCCCCTGCGATGGTCGCGGCGATAATCTCGACGAGCCCAACCGCGAGTGCGACAGCGGCAAGTCGCCTGGGGAACATGTGCATGATCACGGGCGGCGCGATCGACAGGGCGTAGCCGGCGAGCCACATGACGAGAGCTGCGATGCCGGCGGTTTTCGGTCCGGGCCCAAACCGCGAGCGGATCGCGGCGTATGTCCACACGGCGAGAATTCCCATAACGAAACCCCAAACGTTAAACAAAACGATCTGGTTCGTCGTCATTTCTCCCGGCAGGTTGAGCCGTCGCATCGTGTCGGCCCATGCATCCCTGAGGATGATGGCGTTGAGCACGAACTCAAACACATTGATGACCACTCCGGCGAGCAGACCGCCGAGCAGCACCCGGTTGTAACGAATACCCATGGGCGACTCCTTCTTCGAGTGACGTGGCAGCGCGCAGGCGGCCGCTGACCGGCACCCGGCGAAGCGCGTACATGCGCGCGGTTTGCGGGGCCGGAGATGACGGCATCCTGCCGATGCGTTCGGATGAGTATATCTCACCCGGCGTTATCCTGATCCCGCCTGCAACGACGGGTTGGCGACGAGGTTTGGTGGCTTCGCGCATGACTTTGACCGGTCTGGGTGCTCAGGCGCACTCGACGGGGACGGTGCGACGCCTCACGTAGCCTATCGGTCGCGTACGCGCCGGCGCGATGCAGCGCCGCCCGACCTCACCAGGAGGTACTCGGCCGGCCGTGTCACCCGGTCATCAACGTTCGTGTTGACTGGTCAATTTTCGCTGCACTTTCTCTATGTCGCCCGACTGGCGCGAAGAGCAGCAGCGTCGCGCCCGCGAGGAGAATGACGGCTGAAATCTGGAATGCGGCTGAGAGGCCAACGATCTCCTTGAGCCATCCCGCTCCGGCAGCTGCCACTCCTCCAGTGATGCAGCCGGCGAGGTTGAAAATGCCGTATCCTGTGCCGCGAAGCCGTGGTGCAGCGATCTGGCTCAGCACAGGCATGGTGTTCGCGTCGTAGAACCCGCGCCCGAGGCCATAAGTGATCAGTGCGAGGACCAGCAACGGGAATGACGTCGTAAACCCGATCAGGAAAAGGAACGGCGCGCCGGCCGCCAATCCCGCGACCTGAGTCAACAACCGGCCACGCGGTGACGTGCGGCTCCACCGATCCGCAAGCCACCCCCCGAACAGAATGCCGGCGAACCCGGCCACCTGGATATAGAACGTCGCTGAGAAGCCCGCATTTGCCAGACTCATGCCAAATCGCTCGTACAGATATACGGGCAGCCACGTATACACGATCCAGTTCTGCAATGCCGACGCACTGAACACCAGAGTGAGAATCGTGAAGCCCGGCAGCTTCAGCAACTCCCGTAGTGAAGCCTTGAATCCAGTCCGGTCCGGCTGAGAGCCCGAGCCGGTAAGCCCGCGCATGCCCAACCACAACGGCACAAGATACAGGATGCCGGCCAGGCCGAGAATGGTGAACACCGGACGCCACCCGTAGTGATCCCCCATCCAGCCGCCCCACGCTCCTCCAAGAACGATGCCGACGTACAGCCCGCTCTGATGCAGACCGACCGCCAGCGAACGGCA
>DASSSG010000473.1:0-6667 GCA_035708545.1 Bryobacteraceae bacterium
ACGCTCGTCTGGAACCCTCTTGAATCAACGCTGGATGTGTCAGCTATTCTGGCATCCTGGAGCCGGAGCGCCGCGCCCGGATCACGCGCTGGTACGCCTGAATTGTTTGCTCAGCGCTAATCCCTGGGATTGGTACGACGAGCCGATTTCGCACCCGTAGAGTTTTTCCGGCGGCGCAACCAGCTGCTCGAATAAGAGGCGACCCACCCTCTGTCCGTCTTCGATCAGGAATGGCACCTCATGTGATCGAACCTCCAGCACCGCGTGGCTCCCCTTGAGCTCATCCGCTCCATAACCGAAGCCGGGATCGAAGAAACCTGCATAGTGGATCCGGAACTCCCCGACAGAAGGGTCGAGAGGCACCATTTCAGCCGCGTACTGTGGAGGGATGCGCACGCGTTCCCTGGATACCAGAATGTAGAACTCCTCGGGCGCAAGGACCACGCTTCCCGTCGCGGGCCTCTCGATAGCATGCCAGTACTCGGCAGGGTCGTAATAATCGACTTTTGCCAGGTCAATTGGGTCCGTGTTTCTCCGCGCTCGGTAGCCCACGATGTCCGAACCGCGCGTTCCGGTGACGTCAACCGTCAGCCAAAGGCCCCGGCGAATCACGGGATCCTGCGGCAGGTCGTCCTGGGAGTACAGAAGCGTCTCACGCTCATGAAGCGCAACCAGCATCCTGTCCCACGCGGGCGGATTGCCTCTGAGCAGTCGCAGTTGATTCAGCCGGCTGCCTTCCCGCACGACGATACTGAACGTGCGCGGCACGATTTCGACGTATAACTTCCCGCGATATCCGTTTGGGACGTAGTCGAAGGAGTCGACATAGTCGGCGAGCAGGCGTGTAAAGACGTCCAGACGCCCCGTAGTGCTCTTCGGATTCGCTTTGCCCCATACGGAGGCAGGCAGTGCAACCTCCTCCTGCAGAGCAACGATATAGATGCTGCCCGTTCGCAGAACGGTGGGCACCGAGAGATCCAGCTCGCCAACAAGTAAGTCTCTGGACTTGTATTTTACGGTCGAGTTTGTTGTCGGCAGAAAGCTTGCACTTACTTGCCACGCAGCCCGCCCGAGTCGCAGATCAATGCTGGATGGTTGAATCTGCTCGGGGCTGACCCGACAGGCAGCACTGATATAGCCGCGTTCGACGCAATCCTGCAGCTTCTGATACGGCAGCACCCCGGTTCTGTTGAACTCGGTTTCCTCCTGAAACAGTTCGGGGAAGAGCGCCAGGGGCGGACTACTCATCGGTGCGAGTCAAAGACCACCGCATTCTCGTATGCTCGGGTTTCGTCCTGCATGGTATCAATATTCGGCAGCCGATAAGGCGCTTTACGATGCGGGGTCCTGCACTCCCGACGGCACAGCACCTGCACGCGGCCCTCCGCAGGGGACCCGTATGGTAACGTGGAGATTCACTTTTCAGCTCTCGGGGAGGACGCATGGAAGCCCTCGGCATGGTCGAGACCAAGGGTCTCGTTGGCGCCATCGAAGCCGCCGACGCGATGGTCAAGACTGCGAAAGTCATTCTGCAGGGGAAGGAGTTCATCGGGGCTGGTTTCGTGACCGTGACCGTGCGCGGGGATGTCGGAGCCGTGAAGGCAGCCACCGACGCCGGTGCGGCGGCCGCGCGGCGCGTCGGTGAGCTTGTCGCAGTGCATGTTATTCCGCATCCGCATGACGATACCGAGAAAGTCCTGCCAGGGGTTGGGAAGAAGGCCGCGAACTCGGTCGGCTAAAGGCGGACCGGGGTCCGCCGCACACGGAAGCCCGCCCTCTGTACGATGTTGAACGATCCTGACCTGGTTGCCGTCCAGGAGGTTCGCACCAAAGTCGAAGCCGCCTGGCAAGCGTTCCGGAAATACCGCACATTCTCGCAGGAGCAGGTCGACGCCATCGTGGAAGGCGTTGCCGCGGCCGCGCGGGCGCACGCACGGCGGCTGGCGGAGCTCGCGGTCGAAGAGACCGGAATGGGCAGAGCCGAGGACAAGCTGGTCAAGAACCTGCTCTCGGCCGACATCCTGCCGCGCGCGATGCGCGGCATGCGGACCGTCGGCATCGTTCGGGACGATTCGCAGAACAAGATCGTCGAGATCGCCGTGCCGATGGGTGTCGTCGCCGCCATCCTGCCGACCACGAACCCGACCTCCACGGCAATCTACAAGGTCCTGATTGCGCTCAAGGCCGGGAACGCCATCGTACTCAGCCCGCATCCGCGCGCGCGCCGCTGCACATGCGAAACCGCCGCGCTGCTGGCCAGGGCGGCGGAGGAGGCCGGCGCCCCGGAAGGCGTCATCCAGTGCGCGACCACAGCGACGCTCGAATCCACGCAGGAACTGATGAAGCACAAGCGCACAAGCGTGATTCTCTCGACGGGCGGGAGCGGCATCGTGCGCGCGGCATACTCGAGCGGCAAGCCGGCATTCGGCGTCGGCCCGGGGAACGTGCCCGTGCTGATTGACACGAGCGCAGACGTCGCCGAGGCGGTCAGTCGCGTTGTCGAGGGCAAGAGCTTCGACTACGGAACCGTCTGTTCGAGCGAGCAGACGATTGTCGCCGAAGAGTCGCTGCGCGACCGAATCCTCGAAGAACTTCGCGGGAGACGCTCTTTTATATGCGATACGAAGCAGGCGGACGCCCTGGCGCGCGTGCTGCTCGTGCCGCCGAACTGGGGTGTGAATCCCCGGTGCGTCGGGCAGGCGCCGGCGAAGATCGCGAAAATGGCGGGCTTCGAAGTGCCGCCGGATACCTCGATTCTCGTTGTCGAAATCGGCGGCGTCGGGCGAGAGCATCCGATGAGCGCTGAGAAATTGTCCCCCGTACTGTCACTCCTGTTCGTGAAGGATTTCGCGGCAGCGTTGTGCGCATGCGAAGGCATTCTGCGCTTCGGCGGTCTGGGGCACACGTGCGTCATCCATGCAAAGGACGATTCGCGGATTCGGGAGTACGGGTTGCGGATGCCCGCGATGCGGGTGCTGGTGAACACGTCGGCTCCGCATGGCTCGACCGGGATTACCGCGAACGTGTTCCCGGCGATGACGCTGGGGTGCGGCGCTGTCGCCGGCAACAGCACAGGTGATAACATCGGCCCGCAGCATCTGATAAACATCAAAAGGCTGGCTTACATGACGCGCAGGGCCGAGGATGCATTCGACAAGGCGGCAGCGGCGGCGGCGGGCGTGTCGACCTCGGCGCCGGCGGGCGCCGCGGCGGAGGTGGGCGCCGCCGTCAGCCGCTGGCTCGAGCGCAGGGGCATCGCTGCGAGTTCTCCGGTCGAAGATGTCGTGGACCGCTTCCTGCGCACGAAAAAATCGCAGCCAGCAAGCGCGGCTCCGTCCTGTCCTGTATGTCCGGCCTCTGCCAACGAGCCGAACAAGCCTGCGGACACGGCTCCATCCGCACCTGCTGCAGGCGGCCAGGCCACTCTTCCGGTCAGCGATTTCGTCTGCGAAAATGACGTGCGCGCGGCGATCAACCGCGGCGCTAAGATCTACATCGGGCCGAAGACGATCGTCACGCCCGCGGCGCGCGATCTCGCAGCCTCGCACGACATCCTGGTGACAGCGCAACGGTCATGAAAACCAATCTGGACACGCTGAAGGGTGAAATCGAGAGTTATCTCGTCGAGAACAATTTCATCCTGTTTCGCGGATTTTCCCGGCGGCTCGCGGACATGCCGGAGGTCGAGTGGGATACGCGGCAGTATCCGGATTACAAGCAGTTTCTGAAGGTGGCAAAGCAGCTCGAGGCGCGGCTGATCGTCTTTCACCATCGCGAGTTCGCAGCCGGACTTGTCGACGACGCCGTCGACGAGCTGGAGACGCGATACAACTACGACGAAGACGGTTCCATCGCCCGCCGGCTTAACGAACTCCGCATGTATGAGGGCTTCACCTGCGCCGTAGAGCTGTCGTTCGAGCACGAGGGAACGCTGTTCGTCTTCGAGATGCATGCGCCGTGGTACGAGGAGTATCGCGAAATCTGCAGCGAGCTCGACATGGTCGCGGAGGATGAGCCGGACGAGGACGAGCCGGACAGCACGCTCGGCGGCTATTACTCGAGGAACTGAGCACACCGGCAATGGAGAGACCGGCCCGGTGGCTGCTGCCTGAAGAGCAGCCTGAACACATTGATGGGTTCGCCCGGGCGCTCGGGGTGTGCCCGCCCGCGGCGCGTGTGCTCTGGAGCCGCGGATACCGCGATGCGCGATCCGCCGAAGCATTCCTTCGGCCGCGCATCGAACATCTGACAGATCCATTCGGAATGCGGGACATGGACCGCGCTGTCGAGCGCCTCGCGGATGCGATCTCACGGCGGGAAAAGATCCTGCTCTACGGCGACTACGACGTCGACGGGACCGTGTCCGTCGTGGTGCTCAGGGCGGCGCTGGCGCTGGCCGGTATCGATGCCGAATTCTTCGTGCCGCACAGGATGCGGGACGGCTACGGCATGCGCGCGGAGGTGATTGACGCCGCCGCCGAGCGCGGCATAGGGCTGATCGTCAGCGTGGACACGGGAATTCGAGCGGGATCCGTCGTCGCGCATGCGCGCGAGCGCGGGATCGACGTGATCGTTACCGACCATCATCTGCCAGAGAGTGAATTGCCGCCGGCATACGCGGTGGTGAATCCGCATCGCTCCGACTGTGGCTATTCGCAGAAAGACCTGTGCGGGGCCGGCGTGACGTTCAAGCTCGTGCACGCGCTGATGCAGCGCCTCGGCTGGGCTGCGCCGCGCATTGAACGCGTACTGCTTTCCATGCTGAAGCTGGTCGCGATCGCGACCGTAGCGGACGTGGTGCCGCTTACGGGCGAGAACCGAGTCATCGTGAAGCTCGGGCTCGACGGGCTGCGCGACGTGAACAATCACGGCCTGCGGGCGTTGCTCGAGGTTGCCGGGATCGCGCCGGGAGATGTGCCTGCTGCCGGGCAGGTCGCGTTTCAAATCGCGCCGCGGATCAACGCCGCCGGCCGCATGGCCGACGCCGCCGACGTCGTTCGCATGTTCCTGACACGGGACGAGGAGCAGGCGCGCGCGATCGCACGCCAGCTGAACGAGCTCAATCAGGACCGGCAGCAGACCGAAGCGGACATCGTGCAGGCCATTGTTGACGAGTGCGAACGCGTGCCGGTGACCGATGCGCAGGCCGCGCTCGTTTTCTCGGGCCCGTGCTGGCACAAGGGCGTGGTGGGCATCGTGGCCAGCCGCGTCGTCGACCGTTTCTACCGGCCTGCCTTCGTGCTGTGCGAAGAAACCGAGACCGGCCTGGTCCAGGGATCGGGACGAAGCGTGCCCGGCTTCCACCTGCTGGAGGCGCTCGAGAGCATGGCGGAACTATTCACTCGCTTCGGCGGCCACAAGCAGGCCGCGGGCGTGACGCTGCCGATCGGGGCGCTCGCGGAATTTCGCGAGCGGTTGAACGACTACGCGCGCGGTCGGCTCTCGCCGGAGGATTTTCGGCCGACCGTGGAGGTGGACGCGGAACTCACGCTTGCCGAGCTGAACGAACGCAACGCCGATGACATCCTGGCTCTGGGTCCGTTCGGGTACGGGAATCCCGAACCCGTGTTCCTGGTGCGCGACGCGGAGCTAAGCGGCCCGCCGCGAGTCGTTGACGATCGGCAAATTGCGGTTGCGCTGCGGCAGAACGGGCGGAGCATGGTCCTGCGGGCGTGGAGGCTCGGACCGTCCGCGGCGGAACTGCCGTCGGGCAGTCGGGTCGACGCGGCGATCGTGATTCAGAACGACGCCTGGACACGGCGGCGCGGATTCGGTGGCTGGCGGCCAGTGCTGAAGCAGGTACGCGTGGCCGCGGCGGCCGCGGGCGCTCAGTAGGCGCGGCGCGTACGGCCGCTGTGTATCGTCTTGTCGACAGCCGTCTTTGTAGGATAGCCGGCAAGCAGTCCGGCCAGCGTTCTGCGGCCGGAGCCTCTCAGGAGCCCCGCGGGGCCGTAGCGCGGTCCGAAGCGGCGCATCGCCATCATACCGGCAACAGGGGGGAGCTTGTTCAGCAGGGCCATACGAAGTTGATTCCGGCCCCCGCGGCGATGTTACATCGGCCCGGAATTCATGCGGCGCGCGATCATTGCAGCCGATTGTTGAGAATGGCGGCGAGGCGATAGCCCGCAAGCGTCACGCGCTCGCGGCCGAGCCGGACAGCGCGTTTGTCGTAATCCTCGGGAATGATCGGTCCATTGAGTTTGTAGACCGTGCTCACCGCCAGCTCGAAGCTCTCCCGAAACCAGCTTTCGAAATGGAGGTTTGCGACGCTGCTCGCGGGCGGCGCTTCCTGTAACAGCTCGCTCGCAACCTTCTGGATAGCTGTCATGTCATTCTCACGGGACACGACGTTGTCCCAGTAGGCGTGCAGATTGCGCGCAGGGTGGTCGAGCGCGTAGTCGTTGCCGCCGCGATCGCCCTTATCGTCGGGCTTCAGGAAGCGACTTACCGCGTGCAATGGCTGGTGGGCGTCGCCGGCCAGGTGCAGGAACCACGCGAGAGGATATGGTTCATCGAGAGCGTCCACGAATTCGCGCAATATGACGAGTGCGTTCGGCGTCTCCGGCGCCGGCGCGGGTGCGCCAGGCGCGGAGAACGGCAGGTCGCGGTAGTGCCAGTTGCCGTGCACCTCCATGTCGCGAAAACCGGGCAACCTCGGCGTAGGATC
>DASSSG010000474.1:0-11747 GCA_035708545.1 Bryobacteraceae bacterium
GGCGGCCCGCCGTCGATCGGCTCGCCGAAGCCATCCAGCACCCGCCCGAGCAGCCCCTGACCCACCGGCACGCGCGCCGCTTCGCTTCGTGCCGTGATCACGTCGCCGAGCTGGATACCATCGGTCTCCTCGAGCGGCATCGAGAGGACTCGCCCATCGCGAAACCCGATCACCTGCGTGCGTATAAGCCGGCCGGATGCCGTTCGCACCTCACAGAAATCCCCGATAGCGGCTGCGGGACCCGCGGACTCGATGAGGAGACCGATCAGTTGCGTCACGGTTCCGGTCCAGACACACGGGTTGATCGCTGAGAGCGCTTCAATGTAGGGACGTAGCTTCATCGCCTGCGCTGCACCACTTCCACGAACCCTCGCTCGATCTCCCGCAGCTGGTTTGCCGGCGAGACATCATAATTTCCGCGCGCGGTTTCGAACACGAGTCCGCCGGCCTCGAGCGTCGCATCGGCCTGCACTTCAATCCGCTGCGGGGTGCCGATGTCCCGCAGCGCGCTTTCAATCGCTGCCGAGTGTGTGGAATGAACGCGCACTCGGTGGATCTCCCGCGCATCCATGCGCTGCAGCGCCACGCGAGTGAGGCTCAGAAGCGCCTCCGGATCCGCGGCAATCTCGCGGTGCAGCACACGCCGGGCGATCTCGATGGCAAGCTGCACTACTTCCTGCTCGGCCTCTCGCCGCAGCCGGTCCTTGATTGCGGCAAGCTCCGCAACCCCGAGCGCCAGCGTGTTCACCGCCTGCCGGACTTCGGCCGTCAGACGCTGTTCGGCGGCCGTTTGCCCGTCCCGCATACCTGCCTGCCGTGCTTCCCGGACCCGCGCCTCCAGTTCCGCTTCCAGTTCGCTGACGCGAGCGGCGACCTCCCCACCCGGCCAGGCGCGGCGTGGCACGGATGGCGCCACAGTAGCGGCGCGATCGGCGGTCGACCACGGTGCCTGCTGCGCCGTGCGAGCAGCGTCTCCACGAATGATCTTAGACGACATACTGCTCTCCCACGGCACCCTTCAGGTTGATTGTTCCCTCGCTTTCGAGCTGCCGCACGACCGCGATGATCTGTTGCTGCGCCGCTTCCACTTCCTTGATCTTGACCGGGCCCAGCGCCTCCATGTCCTCGCGCAGCATCTCGGCGCCGCGCTGGGACATGGCTTCCATGAAATGGTCGCGAAGCTGCTCGCTGGTGCCCTTCAGCGCGATTGTCAGCAGCTTGCGATCGATCCTTGCGAGCGTCTCCTTAATGCCGTCGTGTGGAACCAGCAGGAGATCCTCGAACACGAACATAAGATGCCGTATGCTCGCCACCAGAGTCGGATCGCTGTTCTCGATGTTGTCGAGAATCTCTTTGCTCGTATTCGAATCCAGGCGGTTGAACATCTCCGCCACGGCCCGCACGCCGCCGTACGATTCGCGGCTGATCTCGCCCAGAGTCTTCAGCTTTCCTCCTACGATTGCGGCAATCTTCGAGATGATGTCGGGTGAGATCTGATCGAGGCTTGCCATTCTCTGCGCGACATCCGCGCGCAGCTCGATGGGCAGCGACGAGAGCAGGCCAGCGGCCTGAGAAGCGTTCAGGTGCGACAAAATGAGTGCGATCGTCTGCGGGTGCTCGCTGTGGATGAACCGCGCCAGCTGCTGGGGATCTGCTTTCTGCAGCGCATCGAATGTCGCGGTTTCGTCGCCGAGCGTCTTCATCACCCGGTCGAGCATCTTCGTCGCCGTCTCCGGCCCGAACGCGCTGACCAGCATCTTGCGCGCGTAATCGAGGCCGCCCTTGATCACGTAATCGTGCGCAAGCGACATCTGGTAGCACTCTTCGAGCACCGCTTCCGCCTGCTCGTTCGAGATGCTGTGAATACGCGCGACCTCGCGGCCGATCTCTTCGACTTCATTCTCATCGAGCAGGCGGAGGATCTCCGACGCCACCTGCTCGCCGAGCATGATCGTGATGATCGCCGCCTTTCGCACGCCGCTGACCTCAACAGCGTCCGCCAGCGACTCCTTCTGCGTTATGACCACTCGAGCTCCTGTCCCGCGGTTTGTTTACCTGGCGGGCTGCTGCACCTCCGTTTCGCGGGGCAGAACGGCATACTGCGCGCCGGTTGATAACCGGCGCTTCCCTGGCGCCTTCGCTGCTGTGCGGGGCAGCCCTGGGCGTCCGGCGGGCGTTCAGCCCCGCAGCGCAGTCTGGTGCGGCGTCCCGGATACCGCTTGCTGACGCGCGCGGCTCGGAAGGCTCGTTTCTCAGCCGCGACCGTAAGCGAGCGGCTGTCAAAAATAACGCGGGACACGAGACTGGTCTGCTGTCTGTGAAGTGTCTTGACCGCTCGCTGACGCGCGCGGCTCGAAAACCGAGCCACGACCGTGCGGGAATGGTAAAGATACTTGCGAGACGGCAGTCTCGCAGTCCATCCGATCACTTCTCCTCCTGCAGCCACGTCCGAACCACGTGCGCCATGCTCTGCGGGTCCTTCTTTGTCTCTTCGGCAAGTTGTCGCGTGAGCACTTCGGTCTTCTTCGTTTTCACTGTCGGCAATTTGAGCGAGTTCAGCACCTCCTGAGCTTGCAGCTCGCGCTGTGCAGCCTGCGCCGCATACTTCTCCTCTAACTGCTTTTCCAGCGAATCAGCGGCGTCCGGCCTGCCTTCGATCGACTTCCGAGCCTCGGTGGCCTGCACCCGCGACGCCCGGCGACGGCGACGCATCCACCAGAGGGCCACCAGCGCAAGCAGTGACAGCGCGGCTCCGGCCGCAACTCCGGCCACCACCGCAGCATTGCCCGCAAACGGTATTCCGAGAGGCAGATACACACGCGACGGCTGGACCGCGGGCGCCGGCGCGTCGGACATTCGGCCTGGTGTCAGCGTCGTTTCGAACGGCAGACTTTCGACGATCAGCTGATCGCCGCGTTCGGCGTGCAGGCCGGCGGTCGCGGCCACGAGTTCGCGGATAACTTTGAGGCGTTCCGGCGATGGCGGCTCCACCACGCGGCGCGCATTGTTCCCCATCCCCTGCCACCGAACTGCGTAGTCGACCAGCACCGCGACCGATATCCGCTTCACTCCGCCCTGCGGCAGCGTGACCCGGCGCACGACGCGGCTTGATTGATAGCTGATGTTCTCCGTCCGACGGGTCGTGCCGTATCCGCTCGAGCTTCGGGCCGGTGGCCGCGGCAGGTTTGACGCCGTTCCCGGGACACCCGCTGTTGCAGGTCCGGCCGAGATGTCTTCGGTCTTCTGTGAGGTCACCATCACCGATCGCGATGGGTCAAAACTCTCCTCGCTCTGCTCACCGGATGAGAAGTCGCACTCCACGGACACGCCGGTGCGAAACTTCTCGGACCCGAGCACCGGCTCGAGCGTCGTGCCGATCTTCGCGATCAGGTCCTTCTCGATCTGCTGCCGGTACTCGAGCGCGCTGTCGGAGCCGTGCAGCGTGTCCGCAGCGCCGGTGCGGCGGGGGCGGTTGAGAAGCGTGCCGTTCATGTCGACGAGCGACACCGTCTCCGGCGTCAAGCCCTCCACCGCACTCGCCACCAGATGCGTGACTGCAAGCACGTTCTGGGGAGACAACCGGGCGCCCGGTCTCAGCCGCACCATAACGCTCGCCTTCGCCGGCTGCCGTTGCTCGAGGAACAGCGAATCCTTCGCGAATGTGACATGCACGCGCGCCCGCTCCACCTCCGCGAGAGACATGATGGAGCGTTCCAGCTCGCCTTCGAGCGCGCGATGATAGTTGACCTGCTCGGCGAAATCGGTCGCGCCAAAGCTCGTTTTGTCGAACAGCTCAAACCCGATGCGTCCGCTGCGCGGGAGACCCGCCGCGGCCATCTGCAGACGGACCTCGGCGACTTTCGCCGACGGCACCAGAATCGACGCCCCTCCATCGCTCACGCGGTATTCGATGCCGGTCTCTTTCAGCCGACCGACCACAGCTCCGGCGTCTTCGTTCGCGAGGCCGCTGTACAGCGGCTTGAAATCTCGTTCGCGGTTCCATCGCGCGAGTCCCGTGATCACCATGATTGCGGCCACGGCCGCGAAACCAATCGTGACCTTCTGCCGCAGACTCAGATTGTTGAGCAATGATGCGATCTGGCCCATGACAGCTGGCTACATCTGCATCCTCATTATTTCTGAGTAGGCCTGGACCACCTTATTTCTCACCTGCTGAAAAAGTTCAAGGGAAATCTCTGCCTGTTGCGTCGCGATTACTACCTGGTGCAGCTCCTCGTTTTCGCCTTTCAGAAAACTCTGAATGCGCAGATTCGCGTCGGCGCGGGCGCTTTCCACCTGGTCGACAGCACCGGCAAGAATCTTCTGGAAAACCCCGGCATCGGCGGCCGGCGTGGCGGTTGGACGTATCGTCGAAGCAGCCGCCGACGGGACGGCATTGGATACAGGCTGGATTGGAACGGCCATGGCTGGTCCTTATCGCAGCAGGTCGATGCTGCGGTGAATCATGTCCTTGATAGCATTCATCGCGGCCACATTGGCCTGATAGCCGCGTGTGGCCCCCATCAGGTCCACCATGTCCTCCGCCGGCCGGCTGCGCGGGAACGCCACATAGCCGTTTGCGTCCGCGTCCGGGTGACCGGGCATGTAGCGGCGATCCGGTTCGCTCTGATCCACGACCACTTCGGCGACCGAAACACCCTGCGCCTGCACGGCGGACTGGAAGACCGATGCAAACGGCGAGACCTGCTCTTCGGACCGAAAAACCACCTGCTTGCGACGATACTGCCCGCCCTCGGGCGTTCGGGTCGTCTCGGCATTCGCAAGATTCTCGACCACAGCCTCGGCGCGTGCGCGCTGCGCCGCCAGTCCGGAAGCGCTGACCGACATCGACGTGAACAGGCTCATGGCTTACCTCCCGTCCTGGATTGCGGTTCGCAGGGCTCGCACCTGTGACTTCAGCAGCGTGGAGACGATGTTGAATCGGAGGGCGTTTTCCGCCAGCAGCCGGCTTTCCCGATCGAGGCTGACGTTGTTGCCGTCATTCTTCGTGGTCAGACCGGGCACTTCGATCGCGCTCACTGTCGCGCGATTGAGCGCGCTGGCGAACTCCGACTGAAAATCGATGTCGCGCGTCCTGTACCCCGGCGTGTCCGCGTTCGCGATATTACCCGCGACCAGCTTCTGCCGGGCGCTTAGCAAATCCATGTAGCGCGCGAGCCCTTGTCCGACTGCATCCAGCATGCCCAGACGTAATGCAAGCTGCGCGCCAACTCCGTCGAGGCACGGGCTTCCGCCTGCGGCGGGTTTTCCGCCCCGTAATCAGAGCTTTGCGTCTAATCGATTTTGGCGCCCCGGACTCTTCCGATCCCGGTATAACCCGGGATAAGCCGTCCGCATCTCGTTCGCGGTTTCCACCGCTGTTCCGATTTGAATCAGCGGTCCCGTTCCGATACCAGGGCACGACCGCGCTGCGGCGCGCCAGGCGCGGCGGCGCTCCACCAGCTCAGGCCAAAACGGGTACAAGCGGCATTGCGTGGGCTTGGCCGGATGGATACCGCAACCGTCCGCGTGCAGGAATGGACACTGCTGCCGCCGCGGCTTGCGCAACCGCAGCAGCGTGCGCGTGCGATAAACGTACTTTGCCTCGAATTGCGCCGCCGTCATGCCGACGTATTCGGCGGCGCGAAGCAGGTCGGCCTCGCTCAGATAGACAAAGCCCTGGGTGTCGCAGCACTTCGTGCAGCCCGGAATGCAGCGGAAGCGGAGTTCGTGCACAGGCCTTCAGGCCAGCGTACACCAGACGATCCAGCAGGGCCGTTGCGGGCCTGGTTCTGACCGGCGTCGGACAGGCGTTCCTGACGCGCCTGTACCTGGCTACGGCAGTGGTGGCCGCACGATCGCGTCCGCGGTCACATTGATCGGCGCGATATCGGTCGGCACTTCCCTCAGCCCTTCGATGGCACGCGACATGTCCGGCCGAAGCTTCGCGTAGGTGTCCAGCATGCGCTGCGCTCCGGCGTAGTCGCCCATTGCCTCCAGGGTGAGCAGGTCACGCGCGAGGTCGCGGACGGCTGTTTTGATCCTGCCGAAATCAGCCGCGAAGGTACCGTCGGCGTTCGCCCGAAACGCGCCCTTGTCCGTCAGGTAGTTGACCTGCAGAGCCATCCCGCGGCCATGCGCCTCATTGATGCCGAAGCGCAGGGTGCGGAACGCAGAGGCCAAATACGTTGTGTAGAGCTTCCGCTCGAACTCCGCCCCGCCGGGGAGCAGGTTCCGCTCGTACATGTACTGCAGCATGAAGAGGCCACAGACATCCGCCTTCGCTTCTTCGATCGCGCTGTACAGCTCCTTCAGTTCCCTGCGCGGTGAAGTGGATCGGCCGCCGACCGAGATATCGTGCGGGCCGATGCCGTGCGTCAGCTCATGCGCGAGGATGTGCGTGAAGAAGGAATCGAAGCTGAGATCCGCCTGCGCCGCAGCCGGCAGGACGCGCTTTGCAATCGGCACCAGGATAGAGTTGAACTTCGCTTCCTGCACGTTGCGCAGCATCACCCGTTTCGAGCCTTTTTCTTTGATCACGCGTTCGTCATTCGGCAGGTTGAAAGCCGCCGTACGAACACCATGCGCGGCATCGCCCGTCGCGATGATCTGATTGACCACGCGAATCGGCGCCAGGGCGCCGAGCTTCGGGTTTCGATATTTCGGATCGACGGGCAGGTTATCCTCGATCTCCTGCAGGTGTTCGGAAAAGAACCGCACTTTCGCCGTCTCGCGGTCGTCACGCACCGTGATGTACGCCTCGAATGCCGCCTTGTAGCCGAACAGCTCGTCGTTATACGTCTCGTACGGACCGATCGTAATGTCGAGCGGAGCGTCGAGATCCATCCACGCCACGTCGCTCTCGTAATAATCGTTCGACAGGAATGCGTCCGCGCGCAGGTTCAGAAAGCGTTTCAACGTCGCGTTTTCGGTCTTCATCGAAGCTTCGCGCAGCAGGGTCGCGAGCTTCACCATGTCATTTCTGTACTCGTCCGCATACGGGATGCTTGTGAGCGTCCCGTTCGTTCGCCGGATGGTTGTGAAGAAGCCCTGCGCGTCCTGGCGTTCGCGTTCAGACAGGTTCGCCACCCAGCGCTCGAACTCTTCCTTCGTTATATCCGGCGCATAGAAGTTGGCGCATTCGGGCTTGCATTCGGGCACTCCGGGAAGGAACGCCTTGTGGTGATCGAGGGACGACCACGGGCCCTTCTCGATCCAGAACAGCAGGAGCCGCGCGCGCCCGAGCGGCGTCGTGTCATTCTTCAGTTTTGCGAGGAGCTCGTGGTTCCCGCTCCAGAACTGCGTCAGGAACACGGTGTCGATCACATAAGCGGCGCGAATGAGCGGAACCAGAGCCGCACGGTCGCCCGGCGGCAGCTTCGTTGTGTCCACCTGCAGCTTGACGGGCGCGAACCGCGCCGTCATGCGCTCCAGCTCGTCAGGATTCACGGCAGCGAGAAACGCGAGCAGCGCGAGCCACCGCATATCACCGGAAGATGTCTTTCATCCTGCCCCAGAAGCCTTTCTTCGGTTCCGCTTTCTGGTTGCCGTTGACCGGCGCTGGCTGCTGGCCGGCGCCCGCTTCGATGCTCGTGACCGGCGGAGTGGCGCGTGCGGCTCGGACCGGCCCGTCCGCCGGAGCGATACTGCCCGGAACCGGCGAAGACACGGGTTTCGCGGGAGCAGTCTCCCAGCCCGCAACCTGCGTGCCGCCGCCCCCGTGCAGGCGGCAGAGCTCGATGGGTTGCGTGCCGCTCACGAAGTACTCCGCGCGCGCGTTCGGGCACGAAGCAGTGGCCAGCTGTCCCGTCGCGGGATCGATATCGACGCTGACGATGCCGTCGGGAGCGTCGAACTCGCGAACATTGCGATACTGCCTGTGCTGGTGAGCGCGTTTCATGAACTCGGTCCAGATCGGCAGCGCCGACTTCGCTCCCTCGAGGCCGAGCTCTCGGTTATCGTCGAAGCCGACCCAGATAACACATACGAGCCGTGAGGTGAAGCCCGCGAACCAGCCGTCGTGCGAGGTTCCCGTCTTGCCCGCCGCCGGCAGCGTGAAGCCGCGCGATCGCACTGCGGCGCCGGTTCCGGTGCGCAGAACATCCTCCATCATGCTGATCATCAGATAATTCACCCGCGGATCGAGCACCGGCCGGTGCTGCGGCTGTGCGTCGAAAATCGCCTGCCCGTTCGCGGCTCGAATCATCCGCACCCAGTGCGGCATCGCCGTGACACCCCGGTTCGGGAACATCGTGTACGCGCCCGCGATCTCGATCGGCGTGACCTCGTAAGCGCCCAGCGCGACTGCCGGCGTAGCCCGGATGTCCATGTTCAGCCCCGCGCGCCGAGCAATATCGACGACGGCGCGGTAGCCGGTCATCTCGGCCAGTTTCACGGTGGGGATGTTCAGTGATTTCGTGAGCCCCGTGCGCATGGTCACAGTGCCGTGCCATTGGTCATGGAAATTGCTCGGCTGGTAGGGACGGCCGTCGTAGTAGAACGTGGTCGGCTCATCCAGTATGGTGCTCGCCGGAGTCAGAATCTGATTGCCGCCTGCAACCGCGGTGTTCAGCGCGGCGGCGTACACGAACGGCTTGAAGACCGACCCGGGTTGCCGCTTCGCCAGCGCGCGATTGAGTTGGCTCTCGCCGTAATCGCGCCCGCCTATGAGCGCCCTGATCTCGCCCGTTTGCGCGTCGACTGCGACCAGGGCCGCCTGCACCGGCGGCAGCTTCGGATCTCTCGCTCGCCGCCGGGCCATGAGTTTCTCGACCTCGGCGAGACCGAGCCGCACGGCTTCCGTCGCATCGCGCTGGAGGTTCAGATCGAGAGTCGTATAGACCCGGTACGAGTTCGTCTGGAAATCGTGATCCGCGAATTCGTCCTGCAGCCAATCATTGACCAGATCGACGAAATAGGGCGCATCCGTCGACTCGGTGCCGGCGCGGGCGATCACAAGCGGTGATGCCGCTGCCGCCGCGTACTCACGCTCGTCGATATAGCCGTTCTCGAGCATCAGCTGCAGGACGACGTTGCGGCGCGCCTTTGCCCGCTCGGGCCACCGCACAGGATTCGTGTAACTCGGCCGCTGGATCAGGCCCGCGATGGTGGCGGCTTCTGCCAGGCTCAGGTCTCGGAAATCTTTGCCGAAATAAGCCTGAGCCGCCTCGCCCACGCCGCGAATGGCGAAGCTGCCGCGCCGCCCGAGGTCGATGTGGTTGGCGTAGTAGGCAAAGATCTCCTTTTTTGACAGGCGCTGCTCGAGGTGCAGCGTGATCATCGTTTCCGCCAGCTTGCGCTTCCACGTTTTTTCCGGCGTCAGCCAGAAACCGCGTGCGACCTGCATACTGAGAGTCGACGCGCCCTCGGCGTTGCGCCCCTGTTTAATGTCGACGTAGGCGGCTTTCAGGATGCGCAGCGGATCGAAACCGGAGTGTTTGAAGAACCGCTTGTCTTCGGTGGCGATGATAGCGTTCACCAGCACCGGCCGAATATCGCTGAACTCGACGATCCTCCGCTTCTCGCGGTTGCGGTCGAACAGGTTCGTAATGAGCTGCGGCTCGAGCAGATACTGGGTGCGCTCGGTGT
Source organism: Bryobacteraceae bacterium (assembly GCA_035708545.1). GTDB lineage: Bacteria > Acidobacteriota > Terriglobia > Bryobacterales > Bryobacteraceae > DASSSG01. Next base: position 9,589 of record DASSSG010000474.1, read on the forward strand.
TGTCCCGCAACGCGATGATCTGCGTCACCTTGCCCTTGCTGATCTTGATGACGCCCTCTTCCTGATCGAAGTAGGAATCCGGGCCGGGATAGATTTCGATGCCATCAGGGCGGAGGTTGTACCAGCCCATCCGGTTATTGACTTTGGGGCCGTAACCGGCATCCCGCAGGTAATCGACGATCTCGTTGCTGGTCGTCTGATCGCCGACCATGACCACCTGCGGGCCGGCGAAGACCATGGAAGTGTTGGCGAAGGGCCCGGAGCTCAGCTTCTCTTCGACCAGCCGCGAGTACTTGTTGTAATACCAGGTAAATGCAAGCAGCCCAACCGTGTTCAGGACGATGAACGCGAGGAGCAACCCGCGCCCCCATGGCGAAAGGACAGCTCGGACGAGCTTCGCTTTTCGGGGTACCTGAATACGAACAGCCACTGAACTGATTTTCGCACGTGCGGCGGCATCCAGCTCCCGCCATCAACCGTGATCTGCGGTATTGCTACGCTGACGGGTATGCGATTCCTCGCCGCGTTCGCGTTCCTCACTTCCTGCATCCTCGGCCAGACAAAAGACCTCAGTCCCGAGGAGCTCGCGAAGCTCCTCGAAAAGAAGGACAAGGTCTTCTTCCTCGACGTCCGCTCGCCCGCCGAAATCGAGAAGCTGGGCTCCGTGAAGGGATACGTGAATATCCCCCTCGATCAGCTGGAGGCGCGGCTCAAAGAGGTGCCGAAGGATAAGCTGATCGTCACCCTTTGAAACCGCGGCGGACGAGCCGCGCGTGCCGCGGACATTCTGAAAAAGAACGGCTACACGACAGCGGGTTCCTGCGGTCTCGAGAACATCAAGGAGAGCGGCGAGAAGGGCCGCTCGCTGGTGGGCACGCAGAAGAACTGAACCGCAGCTTGTGCGGGCAGCGTCAGCCGCCGGCGGGATTGCAGCCCGCCTCCGCGACTTAACTCGAGCACTGGCTGTCTTCTCGAGCGGGCCGTCCCGATCACTCGCTCACAAACTCCAGGCGAGGGCGAACGTGCCGTCTCCGAAGGCAGGACTCGGTATCAGCCGGCTGCCGATGCTTGCAGGGCCGCCGGGCAGACCGGGGTCGTGATCACTCTTGTACACGTACCGGCCGACGAGAAAGCCATTGATCCGCCGACGAAGATGTCGGAAGTCCAGTGCCGCAGCCCCGAGATGCGCGAGACTGACACTGCCGAGGCAATCGTATTCGCGGTGATCGGCACTGCGATGTAATCTCCGTACTCATCTAGGCTGCCCGTCGCGGCAGCGTAGCAACTCATTGCTGGTTTGGGTGACGTACCGGTCGAAAACTCAATTTGCCAGGGTGATAGCTGACCCTGGGATACGTGGTCAAAAAGGGGCGGTGGCCAAAAAACAAATGGTTCCAGGCGACCCAGAGTGACAACTCGTTCACCAGCCGGCTAGCTCGGCCTGAACATGGCACTCGGGGACGAGGAGTGAACTTGCCTTCGCTCCGCACGACGGTTTTTGACCGCCGCACCTCATCGCTCCGGCCTCGGCCTGCTCTCATTCCCTCGAGCGAAACTGGATGCTCGAAACGACCTTTCACTCGCTCACAGCGACTGCGTTTTCAGCGCCGCCGCGGTAAGGTCAACGTTCCCGGCCTACCACTTCGCATCCACGTCAATCCCGTTCCTGAACCGTTCGGCTCCGGACTCCTTTCCTCAGGTTGTAGCCTGGGGAAGATCAACGTCCGTTGCCCGTTTTCAAGCCGGTTATCGGCGCTCCCGACTGTCGTCCGCACCACCGCTCCCCTTAGGGCTGTTACGCCCACCGGATCATAGCACTCAGTACGGACTGCAATCGGAAAGTCTGTCCGTTCGATCCACCCGATCTCCGTTCACTCCCCGGGGCGCATTCGCGTTTCTCTCGCAACACCGCCGGATCATCGTTCCCGGTCCGCTATGTTTCGCCGGACTCGCTGTTCCCTGTAACCTCCTGGAACCATCTACAGAATGCCCGCAATCACCTTAGGAGTCAACTGAAAATTCGTGAAATTGTCGAATTTTTCACAGTAAATATCAACCGTACTTTCAATGATATGCGGGTAAAGATACGAGGAAACTCTGTGCAAAAAACGTGACCCACGGGAAATGTTGCGAGCCCCTTCACGGTTCGAGCCTGAGAA
>DASSSG010000475.1:0-4038 GCA_035708545.1 Bryobacteraceae bacterium
TGCGCGGACGCTGGCAGGACCTCGAAGCCGGAACAGCGTCGGTTATCGAGCAGCGATACGCGACGTTCGATACAGCGCGCGATGCGAGCGTGGCCGCCGTGTTGCACGGCCGGCTGGCCCTGATTCCCGGGCCGGTGTCGGCCGCGTTTGCGCAGTCACACGATCCATCCACTCGCCAGTTCATCGCACGCGTGATCGGGCGGATGTGGCAGCCGGCTGTGCGTGTCGAAGCACCGCCCACTGTCGACATATCGCTTCGCCGCAAAGGCGCCCGCATGGTGCTGCATCTGACGAATTCAACCGGCATGCAGGTCGCGGGCGACTACGCGGCCGTCGATTTCATCGCGCCCGCCGGCCCGCTGGGCGTGAGCATCGATCTGCCCGCGCGTCCCCGGGAGGTTCGGCTCGAGCCCGCCGGACGCGTGCTGCCGGGAATATGGAACGGCAGCGCCTGGAGCGCGACGATCGACAAACTTGACATTCATGCGATGGTCACGTTTGATGTTGGACGAACATGAACATCCCGGGATTTCTGGTTCCCGAGCAGACTGTGACGGCAAACGGCGAGGGAGCAGCGCTGGAACTGCCGGCGGACGGTTCAGGCGTGCTTGAACTCACACTCGGCATTCTCGACGTCATCGAGCAGGAGAGCCTGGACGTGAACATACACGCTTCCGCCGACGGCGCGGCCTGGACAGCGAAGCCCATCGCGGCGTTTCCCCAGAAGTTCTACAAAGGCGCCTCAAAGATTCTTGTCGACCTCGACAAGCACGGGAGCCCGCGATACATCCGGGCACAATGGAAGGTCAACCGCTGGGGCTGTCATGCGTCCGGGCCTGTGTTTCGCTTTTATGTGTTTGCTGCTCCTGCCTGACTGTGAGGCGCAGACAGAACGCGAGCTCGTCGCCGAGCTGAACGCGCTGCGCACAGATCCGCAGGCGTGGGTGCGCCACCTGGAGGAACGACGAAAGTGGTATCGCGGCACAGTCATCCGCGAGCCCGGACAGACGCCTGTGCGGACGCAGGAGGGCATGTCTGCCGTGGACGAGGCGATCGCCGTGCTGCGTACGCTGCGACCCATGCGCGCGCTCAGGTTCTCTGAAGCGCTCGCAAATGCCGCGCGCGACCACGTGCGCGACATCGGGCCGCTGGGGATCATTACGCATGTCGGCTCGGATGGCAGTTCGACTCGCGCGCGCGTACAACGATACCTGCCGAATGCGCGCACGCTCGGAGAGACCATCAGTTTCGGTCCGAGCAGTGCGCGCGCTGTGCTGATCGATCTGATCATCGACGATGGCGTGCCCGCGAGGAGCCATCGGAAGATTCTGATCGATCCTGGGTTTCGATTGGCGGGAGCCGCCTGCGGGCCGCACAAGACGTACGGAACGGCGTGCGTGATCGACCTGGCTACGCGCGGGTGACACTCCCCTCGGACTCGTGAGTAAGTGGAAACCAGGTTATAACTGAATGCGGATTTTATTACTCACTGCGCGCGCGGTATTTACCTGGTCTTCTGTGTCTGAAGTGCCCTGACGCTTGCTGACGCGCGGCTCGGAAAACCGAGCCACGACCGTGAGTGGTAAAGGTACCTGCGAAACGGCAGACCAGTCTGATGTCCCGCGTTATTCCTGACAGCCGCTCCCTTACGGTCGCGGCTCAGAAACGACCCTTCCGAGCCGCGCGCGCGTCAGCAAGCGGTATCCGGGACGGCAGACCAGAGATGGTATATGAGACAGCCGCGCGAATCTCCGGCGGTTCGGCGGTGTCCGTATCGCCGGCGCGTTCGGCTCGGCTTGACTCGCTCGGCGGAGTGCGATGTAATGTCCAACCGGAATCGCCGCCACAGCGACGAAGGGAGGTCAGGGTGAAACCAGGAGAGAAGGCTTCTCAGATCATTCTGTTATGCGTGATCACCAGCCTCGTATTCATGGGCTTCGGAACACGCATCGCTCCAGCCCAGGTCCTGTACGGCTCCGTCGTCGGAACCGTTACAGACCAGACGAACGCTGCCGTACCCAACGCAACCGTGAAGGTGACGAATACCTCGACCGGTTTGTCGCGTCAGGCGACGACGGACTCGGGCGGCAACTACTCGATTCCGAACCTGCTCGAGGGCAATTACGACGTCACTGTGACGGCGAGCGGGTTCAGACCTGTCACCCATCAGAACGTAAACGTTCGCATCAACAGCGTCACAAACGCAGACGTCCGCATGGAAGTTGGCGCGGTGACGGAGTCGGTCACAGTCCAGGCGAGCGCCGCGGTTCTGCAGACGACGAAGTCGGATGTGAACGCGAATCTCGAGTCGCGCGCGATCGAGAATCTGCCGCTATCGGGGTATCGCAACTTTCAAACGCTCGTGAATCTCGTTCCGGGCGCGACACCAGTGCGGTTCCAGAACGCCGTGATCGACACGCCGCAACGCGACCTGTCGACGAATGTGAACGGCCAGGAGCGCGGCGCGAACAACACGCGAGTGGACGGCGCGGCCAACATTCTGGTGACGATGCCGCACCACATGGTGTACGTTCCGCCGGTGGAAAGCATCGAGGAGGTGAATGTAGCGACCGGCAGCTTTGATGCGGAACAGGGGATGACCGGCGGCGCGGCCGTGACGGTCTCGACGAAGTCGGGCACGAACCAGTTCCACGGCAGCGCCTTCGCGATGCACTCGAATAACGCATTTCGGTCCATGACGTGGGATGAAAATCGCACACGTACAACAAAAAAGCCGAAGGGTATCCGAAATATTGACGGCGCCAGCCTTGGCGGGCCGATCAGGAAGGGCAAGCTCTTCTTCTTCGGCGATTGGGAAGGCACTTTCGAGCGCGTCGGCCGCTCGGTTCTGTTCTCCGTGCCGACGGACGATTTCCGCACCGGCGATTTCAGCAGAAAGCTGGGCGCCCAGGTGCTCGATTCCTCGGGCAATGCAATTATGGTGCCGACTACCGAAGGTGGCTCCACTCCCCTGCGGCAGGGGATGGTGTTCGATCCGTTCACCGGCAACCTGAATGGCACCGGACGCTCCGTGTTTTCGAGTGGAGGCCGGATCAATGTGATCCCCGCCTCGCGTCTGAACCCGGCCACGACGAAGCTGCTTGCGCTCGTGCCTCGCCCCAATCAGTCCGGCGACATCAGTAACTATTTCCAAACCGGCACGCAGCGCTTCAATCGCAACAATGTTGACGCGAAAGTCAACTGGAATCGGAATGAAAAGAACCTGATCTGGTTCAAGTACAGCGTCATGGCCGCCCTCGTCCACGGCGATTACGGCCTGGGCGCGGCGGGCGGCGGGTGTCTGTGCGATGGTGGTGTCGGCGACGGCGATACGCTGACGCAGCTTGCCACCATAGGGCAAACTTATACGTTCTCGCCGAACTTTCTGATAGACGGAACGCTTGGATGGACCCGATTCGGCCAGAGCGTGATCCCGCCCGACGTCGGGACCAACTTCGGAAGCGAAACGCTGGGCATTCCGGGCACGAACGGACCCGACGTTCGCGAGAGCGGCATACCCGCTTTCAGCTTCTCCGACTATTCCACGCTCGGCAACACGGAGGGCTGGAATCCGCTGTGGCGCAACGATCAGTCCTACACGCTGAACACAAATGCCAGCTGGATGAAGGGCGCTCACGAGATTCGCTTCGGCTTCGATTTTCTGCACCATCTGATGAATCACTGGCAGCCGGAGCTGGGCGATGGGCCGCGCGGGGCGCTGTCATTCGGCTCCGCGGTGACCGCGCTGAACCCGGCGGCGCTCGCGGCCAGCGTCGGATTTCGCGGCGGTACTCCATCATTTGAGAACAGCTGGAACAGCCTCGCAGGGTTCCTGCTCGGTACCCCAACTCACGCGGGGAAGAGCAGCCAGTTCATCAAAATGGACAGTCTGGAAAACCAGTGGGCTCTCTACGTTCGCGACCGCTGGCGCGCGACGCAGAAGCTGACGCTGAACCTGGGACTGCGGTGGGAGCTTTACCCCAACCGGACTCGTTCGGCCGGCCTTGGGATCGAATCGTACGATCCGAACACAAACGA
>DASSSG010000476.1:0-5887 GCA_035708545.1 Bryobacteraceae bacterium
ATTCCGCGCATCGTCCTTCCTCTAATCACCGCCGCCCTGCACGCGTCCGCACCTCAGCCAGTGTGTCTTGTGCCGCAGCTTCGTTTCGGTAGTAATGCGCGCAGATTCTGGCCCTCTTCTCAGCCAGTTTCAGCGCGACGCCGCGGCCAATGCCGCGCGACGCGCCGGTAATCAGCGCATGTTTCTCAATCAGCGACATATCCCCTCCAGACAGATGAATCATGCGCGCCAACTCCGCTGAACGCTACCGCCAAACTCAGCCTTGCTGAAGTGGATCCGCAGACTGTCATCTCATGTAGACCTCAGCTTATGTCTGCAAACACGCTGTTCGGTATCCTGTACGCAACGAATGCAGGATTTCGAGAAGCTCGGCACGTTCTATCTGGGACGAGTGTTTGACCCGGTCAGTCGCCGTCCGGAAGACGAACTTCTCCTGTATGACAGCCGCGATCTGGTAACACACGCCGTGGTCGTTGGCATGACCGGCAGCGGAAAGACAGGCCTTTGCATCGGGTTGCTCGAGGAGGCTGCGATTGATCGAGTGCCGGCGATCGCCATCGACCCGAAGGGAGATCTCGGCAACATCGCCCTGCAGTTTCCCGAATTGCGGCCGGAGGACTTCGCTCCCTGGGTCAGCGGCGAAGATGCGGGACGGGAGAACATCTCGGTTGACGAGCTCGCCTCGCGGCAGGCGGCGCTGTGGCGCGAGGGACTTGCGAAATGGGGTCAGGACGGCGCGCGAATTCGGCGGCTGCGCGAAGCCGCCGAGGTGACCATATACACGCCCGGAAGCAGTGCGGGTGTTCCGCTCTCGATGCTGAAATCGTTCGCCGCGCCGCCCGCGTCCCTGGTGGAGGACCGCGAGGCGTTTCGCGACCGTATCAGCGTGACTGCCACAGCTGTCTTGTCGCTGCTCGGAATCGAGGCAGACCCGATAAAGAGCCGCGAGCACATTCTTATCTCCGGCAACCTCGAGAAGGCGTGGCGCGACGGCAAAGCGCTGGATATCGCTGCTCTCATCCAGCAGATCCAGAAACCACCCACCGACCGGGTCGGCGTATTGGATCTGGAAGCGTTCTACCCGGCGAAGGAGCGGTTCGAGCTGGCGACGTCACTCAACAATCTGCTCGCCTCGCCCGGCTTCGAAGCGTGGCTCGAGGGCGAACCGCTCGATATCGACCGGCTCCTGCGGACCCCTGAAGGCAAACCGCGGATATCCGTCATCTCGATTGCCCATCTCGGCGACGCCGATCGGATGTTCGTCGTGTCCATGCTGTTCAACGAAATCCTCAGCTGGACGCGCCGCCAGTCCGGCACGACGAGCCTGCGGGCAATCGTGTACATGGACGAGATCTTCGGGTACTTCCCCCCGTCGGCAAATCCGCCGAGCAAGCGCCCGCTGCTCACGCTGGTGAAGCAGGCGCGCGCGTTCGGCGTCGGCATCGTGCTCGCAACCCAGAATCCGGTGGACCTCGATTACAAGGGGCTCGCGAACGCCGGAACGTGGTTCATCGGGCGCCTGCAGACGGAACGGGATAAGCTGCGGCTGATCGAGGGTCTGGAAGGCGTGGCCGGCGAATCGGGAGCGAAGTGGGATCGCGCGCGGATGGACCAGATACTCGCGGGTCTCGGCAAGCGCGTGTTCCTGATGAACAACGTGCACGAGAGCGAGCCGGTTTGTTTCGAGACGCGCTGGACACTTTCGTACCTGCGGGGGCCGCTCACGAGAGCCCAGATCAAGACGCTGATGAGTGGGCGCATGCCGCCTCCGGCGCCGCCATCGCCGGCGGTCAGCGACGGCATGCGAGCTGAACCGGCGGCGACAAACGCCCGCCCCGTTCTGCCGCCCGAAGTTCCGCAGGCGTGGATACCGGTTCGCGGCAACGGCGCCGGGATCGTGTACCGGCCGCAGTTACTGGCCGCTGTCCAGATGCGCTTCACCGATGCGAAGACGAAAGTGGACGCTGCGAAAGATGCCGTGTATATGACTCCGGTCAGGGACGAGGCGCTGCCGGTTCAGTGGGAGGAAGCGGTTGAGGCCGATGTCGATCCCGATTCGCTCGAGAAGGAAGGAGTTGCCGGGGCGAGTTACGCCCCGCTGCCGCCGCCGGCGACGAAAGCACGGAATTACCAGAAATGGAATAAGGACGCGATCAACTGGATCTATAGCCAGCAGCAGCTCGTGATATATCGAAGCCCGAGCACGAAGCTGTGCAGCAATCCGGGAGAGAGTGAAGCTGCATTTCGCGCCCGCATCGATCAGCGCGCCCGCGAAGACCGCGATGCCGCTGCCGAAAAGCTGCGGCAGAAGTACGCTCCGAAGCTGCTGACGCTGCAGGATCGGCTCCGCCGCGCACAGCACGCGCTCGAGCGGCAGCAGGAGCAGGCTCGTGAAGCCGGGTGGAGTACTGCGGTGGCTGTGGGTACGTCGGTGCTCGGTGCTCTGCTGGGTTCGCGGCGGAAGGTGATCACGCGCACTAATCTGGGTGCTGCCGGACGGATTCATCGCGAGCGGCAGGACGTCGGGCGCGCCGAAGAAGACGTTGCCGCCATCGAGCAGCAACTGCGCGACCTCGAAGCGGAGGTCAAGGCGAAGACCGAGGAGCTGCAGACGAAAATTGATGCCGCCACGGATCCGCTCGAGACGATCACCATCAAGCCGAAAAAGACCAACATCGCTGTGCGACTGCTCACTCTCGCCTGGGCGCCATATCGGGGTGGCGAGCCGGCGTGGTAGGCCCGGTCGTCACCGTCGTCATTCCGACTTTGAACGCCGGCCCGGCTCTCGACGACTGTCTTGCCGCGCTGGCACGGCAAACGTATCGGGAATTCGATATCGTCACCGTTGACAACAGCGGCTGCGGGCGTGTGCGCCGCGAGCATACCCTGGGGGAGCGGACCAGCGTGATCGAAAACCCGTCGAATGCCGGCTTCGGAGCAGCGGCCAATCAGGGCTTTCGTGCTTCCGCGGCCCGATACATCGCTGTGCTGAACGACGATGCCACGCCGCGGCCGCCCTGGCTCGAGGCGCTTGTCGGCGCGATCGAATCGGATAATGGCATCGGCATGTGCGCCTCGCGCGTGCTGCTCGAGTCAGGCATGATCGATAGCGCGGGCATGCTGATCGCTGCTGACGGTTCCAGTAAGCAGCGCGGCCATGGACAGCCGGCCGAGGCCTGGTCGGCGCCCGGTGACGTCCTCTTACCCAGCGGTTCGGCGGCGTTGTATCGCCGGGATATGCTCGACGAAGTCGGCATGTTCGAGGAGAGCTTCTTCGTCTACTGCGAAGACACGGACCTCGGGCTGCGAGCGCGCCGGGCGGGCTGGCGCTGCGTGTACGTGCCCGAGGCGATCGTGGATCACCGATATTCGCAGTCCGCTGGTCGAGCATCAGCGCTAAAAGCCTGGTACGTCGAGCGGAATCGCATTCGCACAGTGATACGGAACCTGCCTGGCCGGGCGCTTTTGCGGGTCCCGTTCGCCACCCTGGCGCGATACTTTTGGCACGTGTGGTTTTTGCTGAAAGGACGGGGCGCGGCCGCGGAGTACAGTCGCGCCACCGGCGCTGCCAGCCTTGTCTGGATCGTGGTGAAAGCGCACCTCGCGGGCCTGGGCGATCTCCCGCGGCTGTTGCGTGAGCGGCGCGCCATTCAGGCAACCGCACGCTTGTCCGCGCGCGAGTTCATGTGCCTGCTCGAACAGCACCGCATCTCCCTGCGCGAGGTGGCCTCGCTTTGAACCGGCCACCAGCTCCGGGTTCGCTCCTCATCCTGGTTCCGGCTTTCAACGAGGAGGGCGCTGTCGGGGAGGTGGTGCGCGAAGTCGGCCAGGTCATGCCGGGAGTGGCCGTGCTCGTCGTCGACGACTGCTCGGCCGATGCAACCGCCAGCGTTGCGCTTCAGGCAGGGGCGGACGTGCTGCGGCTGCCCTGCCATCTGGGTCTGGGCGGCTGCGTGCAAGCCGGATACAAGCTGGCGTTCGAGCTCGGCTACGAGTACGTGATCCGCGTCGATGGCGATGGCCAGCATGATCCACACGCGATCCCGCGTATTCTCGATGTGCTGACGAGCGCGCGCTGCCACATGGTCATCGGTTCGCGCTATGTCGGCGGCGATACGAACTACACGAGTTTTTCGCGGAGGGCCGGTATTGTGCTGTTTCGGCTTGTGCTGCGGCCAATCCTGGGCAAGTGGGTGCACGACCCGACCTCCGGTTTCGTCGGCGTCAACCGGCAGGCATTAGCCGTATTCAGCCGGAGTTTCCCGCTGGAGTATCCGGAGATCGAGGCGCTGGTGGTGCTGCAGCGCCGCGCATTTGCATTCGAAGAAGTGCCGTGCCGCCCGCGTCCGCGAAAGGCCGGCCGGAGCAGCATCACGGCGCTGAAGTCGATCTACTATATCGTGCACGTGCTGCTGGGCGTGTTCGTGAACATTCTCAAGTATGAGGGCGGGCGACGCCGGCGCGGGACGCGCCCGCCGCCTGAGAGGCTGCCCCGCGAACAGGCAGGATTGGAGCAGTAGACAGTGGATCGTCTGCTGAATGTCGTCTCGGCGCTGAGCGTCGCGCTGTTCGTTATGGTGCTCGTCTCGACCCGGCGCGCGCACATCCGTGTCGAATATTCCGTCAGCTGGCTCGCTGCCGCGGCGGTGTTGTTCGTGCTCTCGCGCGCAAAAGGGACGCTGCACTGGCTTTCGGAGGCGATGGGCATCACGTACCCGCCGCTGGCGCTCATCCTGCTCGGCGCCTGCGTGTTCCTGCTGGTCTTTTACCGCTTCTCGATCCGAATTTCCGACCTGAAAGACGCCAACATCGCGCTTACGCAGCGCGTTGCCATACTGGAGTATCGGCTTCAGTCCCGCGATGAAAAAGACGAAGACCAGGCCCGCGCCTGACCGCCGTCAAGCCTCGAGTCCAGTGGCTGTTTCCACCCGGCCCGACGGATTTCGGGCCACGCACGTGCTGGCGGCTGCCGCTGCTGTTCTGGCCGCCACGTTCATGATCTACAGCCCTGCGCTGAACGGGCCATTCGTTTTCGATGACCGCTACCTGCCGTTCATGCAGCCCGACACGGCAAACGCGCCGTTCCGGGCGTGGATCGGCTTCCGTCCGCTGCTGATGTTCACTTACTGGGTGAACTACAAGACCTCCGGTCTCGAGCCCTTCTCCTACCATGCCGTCAGCGTGATCCTGCACGCGCTGAACAGCGTTCTCATGTTTTTCGTCATTCGCGGCCTGCTCGAGCGGGCGGGAGAGAGCGGAGCAAGGCGCGAGTGGCTGGCCGCCATCGCCGCGGTGATCTTTCTCGCACATCCCGTGCAGACGGAATCGGTGGCGTATGTTGCAAGCCGTTCGGAGGTGCTCAGCGTATTGTTTGTACTGAGCGCGTTCTCGCTGTTCCTGTATGCGCGATCGCCGGGCCTGGGACTCGTGCGTGCTCTGGCCGTGCTGGCGCTGCTGGGAGCGGCGATCGCCACGAAAGAACACGCAATGGCGGTTCCGGCAGTGCTTCTGGTGACCGATCTGTTCTGGCGCGGTATGGAAGGCGTGCGGCGAAACTGGCGCCTTTACGCGCTGCTGGGAGTTGCCGTGGCGGCGGGCGCCGCGGCGGTCCTGCACATTCTCCGCACGTCGCCTGTGATCGGCTTCAGGCTGCAGGATCTGAGTTGGCACCAATACCTGTTCTCGCAGTTTCGCGTCGTGTGGATGTACCTGCGGCTCTACGTACTGCCCGTGGGGCTCAATGTGGATTACGACGTGCCCGTCGCGCGCACGATCCTCGACCACGGCGCTGTATTCGGCCTCGCGGGGCTGATGGGCGCGCTGGCCTGCGCGTGGGTATTGCGCAGGCAGTATCCACTTGCGGCTTATGGCTTTCTCGTGTTTGTCA
>DASSSG010000477.1:0-2160 GCA_035708545.1 Bryobacteraceae bacterium
TATTTGCCGTTCGCGGAAAATTCCTCGACCGGCAATACCGTTTTATAGCATGATGGCTGCATCCGGCGAAACGGAGGCGCGCTCTGCTGGAGAGCAACCCGCCAAGGGATAGCCGGTGCGAGTCATCGTGGACGATGAGCAGGGGCGCGATTACGGTCGCGCCCCTGTCGGAACCCGCCGGTGCCGACCAGCGGGAGGCGGCACCACCGTCGGCATCGGTGGGCAAAGAAAACCCACATCGGACCGATAGATCGCGCATGGCTGAAAAACTCATAGAGAAAGCTGCCGCGCAGCGGCCTCCTTGGCTGCCATCCATACGGTCCCATTTGACCCGAAGCGGACACGTCGGGGAATCCAATCCGATGGCCCTCTGAACGTGCTGATGATCCCGACTGAGTCTCAGGGTGCGGCGGTACGCGCGAGATGATCGCCGACGACGATGCACGGAAGCGTGGACGCTGAGATCATACGAATAGAGCCTCGCACGATCCATGGACCAGGAATGCCGGCAACAGCGCGTCATGGTTGCCGTCGGCATCATCTACACCCTTATCGGAATACCTTTTGCTTTGCCGGCGAGTCACGTTCGCATATGGAGAGCCACCGCGTGGATCGTGAGCGCCGTCGTATACATCAGTCACATTGCATATGAGCGGTTTAGGATGCACAGCACCCCTCATCGAGCCGCATTGCATCTATCTGGCGCTGTTGCGATCGGAGCGCTTGGCCTCGCTATCTCGGCATTCGTCCACTCACTGTCCATCGCTGTCTGATGCGCAAGGGTTCTGCGGCAGGGGAATCCATGCCTCCCCCTATGATCGCCAGAACCGCGGCGAGAGAGGTCTTCCGAACCGCGGATGGCGCGGTCCCGTCGAGCGGGTGTTTCATATGAGGTCCTTCCGTTTCGAGATTGACACAGGCGCTGAATCGCATATACATTGACGAGTACCCGTACGAGCCACCAAGTGATTGGGCGCTTCACTGCGGACGAGATTGGTATCGCCGCCGGCGTGTCGGGTGGTGCCAGTCCGGAAGAGCAGTTCGGCTGATCGATTGAATCTCTACTGAGGAGTCATCATGGAAAATTCTTCTACGCGACGCTCGTTTCTGCGGACCTCGGGAGCCGTTGCTGCGCCGTTTATTCTGTCGGCACAATCGCCCGGTTCGCAGTTGCGGGTCGCGTTTGTCGGGACCGGCAACCGCGGCACCCACGTTCTCCGTGCCGGTGCGCTGAACGTGTCCGGCATGGAGGTGGTGGCAGTGTGCGACCTCCTGTCTGAGCGCGCGGCGAACGCAGCCGATCTGGTCGCGAAAGCGGGCGGCAAGGCGCAGACCTACACCGATTTCCGGAAGATGCTCGAGGAGCGCAAAGACATCGACGCGGTGGTCGCGGCGACGCCGGATTACACGCATCGCGAAGTTTACACGGCCATCCTCGATTCCGGCAGGCATCTGTATGGCGAAAAGCCGCTGGCGACGAACGCGGCCGACGCGAAGCGGATCGCGCGCGTCGCAAAAAATGCGAAGGGGAAGTTTCAGGTCGGGTTTCAGCTTCGTCACGATCCCGCACGCAATGCCGCCGAGAAGTTCATCCAGTCCGGAGGTATAGGCAAGGTGCTGATGTGTCACGGCATCCGCCACGGCGGCGATCTGCCCCGCAACATCCCGTGGTATTTCGACAAGGACAAGTGCGGCGACATCGTCGTCGATCAGGGCATTCACATCCTGGATCTGTTCACCTGGGCGATCGGTTCACATCCGGAGCGCGTGATGGGCTCGGGAGGAACCAATCTGTTTTTGAACGATCCTCCGGGCCGCACGGTCATGGACAACTACAGCCTGGTCTATGAGTATCCGAACGGCATTCGCGTGAACTTCAGCCATCACTACTTCGATCCGCCGGGGTTCACGGGCATTCAGGAACGCGTGTTCGGGGCCAACGGTTCGATCGATCTGCCCAGGGCCACCTGGCAGCCGCGGGATTCGCGCACGCCCGTGAAGCTGGAAGTCCCTAACGCAGGCAAGTCCGCCGAGCAGATGGCCCTGACGTCTTTCCTCGCCAGCATCCGCGACAATAAGCCGGTCATGAGCGATGTCGATACGGCGCTCGTCTCGACACTCGTGCCGATCATGGCGACCAGGGCCATTTACGAAAAACGT
>DASSSG010000478.1:0-2938 GCA_035708545.1 Bryobacteraceae bacterium
CGGACGCGGTCAGGGACTTTCCCGTCGAACGTGCCGGAATCAGGCCAGCGGGTTCGCCACACTCGGCGTGGGAACTCCTGGAGCATCTCAGGATCGCGCAGCACGACATCCTGTGCTTCAGCATGGGCCCCGAGAAATACGTCGAGCTGAAGTGGCCGGACGATTACTGGCCCTCGTCAGCGGGCCCGAGCAGCGCGGCCGAGTGGGGGAAATCGGTGGCGGCCGTGCGCCGAGATCTCGACAGTTTCATCCGACTGCTTCGTGCTTCCGAGCGCGATCTGTTCGAGCCTTTCTCCTGGGGCACCGGCCAGACACTCCTCCGCGAAGCGCTGCTTATCGCCGACCACAACGCGTACCACCTCGGCCAGCTGGTGTTGATTCACCGCATGCTCGGCAAGACCGCTGGCAGGAAGAACTGAAGTGGGAACTCCTGATCGACTGACACTCGGCGCATCGCCGCGGCAATGGGAAGAATCACCAGACTGGCGCGCTGCGCGGCGTCCCTGTCGGCGTAGGTAAGCGAACTGCGGTCGGAGCGGCGGGCGCCGCGGGCGGTGGTCATGTTTACGACAGACACAAAAACCGCGACTGGTAATCGCCGTCAGGATTACTCCGAGGCCCTGCGTCACTTCTTCGGTTGATCTTCTTTCGTGAGATCTTCGGGCAGGGGCTGGAGCACGTCGACCTGAATCGTGGCCTCCGCCCCGAACCGTTTATAGAAGCGAAACTCGACATCGTTTCGGGTGAGGTACTTGCCGGCGCGCATCTGTACGCGAGCTTTCAACGGCACGATGTACTGCCTGCCGCCGATCTCCGCAAAGTCGTAGTCGAGAACAGTCGACGCGTGCTGGACCGGAAACATCGCCGGCAGATCGAACGCCTCGAGCGTCATGCGCATGATCGAGCCCATATCGCGATCGACGTAAATCAGGCCGCGGTAGGCCGGCACTGTCTCATGGGTGCGTTCGTAGCGAATGTGCCAGCGCGAGCGCTCGCGGTCCACCGCGTATCGGAATACATGCATCCTGCGGCCGCGCAGTGTACCCCAACGTTCCCAGCTGAAGCGCGCCTGACTGTCCGGGTCGAAGATGTCCCTCATCATTGAACCGAACTCCCCGGTTGACGTGGTGCCGCCGATGCGCTCCATAGTGGTATCGACCACGCGATTGTTGACCAGCATGACGCGATAGTCCTCACGTCGGCCGTCGTAGCTGAGCTTTGCGATGACGGTGTCGACGAGCCGGTAGAATTCGAGCCCGGACTCATCCACATAGCGGCGTGTGACCTGTGTGCAGATGAAGTTCGGCAGGTTCTTCACGTAATCGATCGCGTATTGCCGTGCGTCCTCGATGGCGCGCTTCTGTTCGGCGTCGTCCGGTGCGGGGATGGGTTTCGGCGTTTCACGCGGCGGCGCAGCCGGCGCAGCCGGCAAGTCGCGGCTGACGGCGGCCAGGACACGCAGCGCCTCGAGCGTCCGGGGTCCGGCGCCGGCTGCCTGCAGATCCTCGATCGCCGAATCATCCAGGCGGTGACTCAGCCGAATGGTCTTCACATAATCCGCGACTTTCCTGTCAGAATGCCCCAGCTTTCTCGATGATTCTATGAACGCCCGAAGCTGCTCCGGGCTCATCCGAACCTGGCCGAAGGCAAGGCACACTGCGATTACCAGCAGTGCAGGAACGCGAAACATCTGGCTCCATTTTGACGTACCGCCGAACGGCGACGGTTGCGGCGTTCCGCAGCTTAGCTTCGCTCTTCTTTTTCGAGGGTCAGTGTGATGGTGCCGATCAGGAACCGCAGGCGCACCTGTATCCGCACAGGGGTGCGGCGCGCGTCATCGCTGAGCCACACCAGACAGCGCGCGTTCCGGCCATACAGCACACCGTTAAAGATATACGCTTCGTGGCGGATGGTCTTGTGAGTTCCGGTCGGCGTCTTCACGTTTTCGCGTTCCTGCGCCTCGACCTTTGCGTTCGCGAATTTCTTGCCGTCCGTGACCGGAATCGTCGCCGACTGGCCCGGTTCGAGCCGCAGCGTGCGCATACGGTAAAGCCCGGCGACGATATCCTGGACACACGCGGGGACGTCCGTTTCTTTTGCGAGCACTGTCGTGTTCTTTACCAGGTCGCGCTCGACATAATGCGCCTTTGCGTTTTTCCGGTCGAACGTGATCTTCGTCTCCCGGTTTCGCTTGCCCTCCACAGCCTTGAGAAAGATGTCATCAGCGCATAGTTCCTCGACCAGGCGCACCGTGTAGTTGTCATTCACCTTGTAAAGCTTTGAAACCATGCCGACCGACTGCAGTTGCAGTGTGCCGTGAAAGGTGTTGCCGAGGGCGGGACTCCAGGTGACGCGAGCGATGCCCGCACGGATCAGCCGCCACTCGACTCCATAATGCAGCGTTTCGTGAGAGGCGATGGGCGCGGTATGCTCAATCGCCGAATTCGCAGGGCCTGAACGGCACGGCAAAGCGGCGAAGGACAGGCCCAGCAGCGCCATTCGGCGTGCACGTGCGGGCAGGACTTTCGACGTGCACCACATCATGCTGCCAGCTCGCAACGCGAGCAGTCATAAATCCTGAACCGAGTCACTGTCTTATATCCCATCCTCTGATACAGACGTAAGCCGCTTTGCGTCGACTGCAGCACCGTTCGTTGCACGCCCGTGGCACGCGCCGTATCGGCCAGGGCAAAACGCAGCAGCGTTTCACCGTACCCGCAGCGCTGGTGTTGCGGCAGCGTGCCGAGACTGTAGACGCCGACGGCGCCCGCCCCAGGTACAGTCGTCACTACGGACACGGGTTTGCTTTCGTAGTAGCCGACATAGCCGCGCACACCGGATCTCCAGTACTCCTCGCCGGCGTATACTGCCTGCGCGATCCGAAATGGCAGCAGAAACACCACGGAAGCGACGTCGGCGAAATCGAAGCGCGTTTTCT
>DASSSG010000479.1:0-3123 GCA_035708545.1 Bryobacteraceae bacterium
CTGGACGCGATCAGCGAAAAGATTCTGCTGGACGGCGACCCGCACACGGTCATCGGCGTCATGCCGCCCGAGTTTTCGTTTCCGCAGCGCAGGGCACAAATCTGGCGGCCCTTGCGCTTCGCTCCCGCGGACCTGGCGAACCGCAACAATAACTATCTCGGCGCCCTCGCGCGGCGCAAGCCAGGTGTCAGCCTGGAACAGGCGCGGCAGGAGATGCGGCTGATTGCCGCTCGGCTGGCGATGCAGTATCCAAAGGAGAATCGCGCGTTGAGCGCCACCGTCGCGAATCTGCGCGACCAGGTTTCCGCGCAGTCCCGCACGCTGGTAATGGCACTCCTTGCGGCTTCGGTGTGCGTCTTGCTGATTGCGTGCACCAACCTGGCGAATCTGCTGCTGGCGCGCGCTCTCTCCCGGCAGAAGGAACTGGCCGTTCGGGCTTCTCTGGGAGCGGGACGGGCGCGGCTCGTAAGGCAACTGCTTACGGAGAGCCTTCTGCTGGCTGGGCTCGGCGGAGCGCTCGGTATTGCCGGCGCGAATGTCGCCCTGCCGCTGCTGGTCAGACTGGTGCCGACTTCTCTTCCGATGGCGAATCCGAGCATCGATGGACGAGTCCTGCTGTTCGCGGACGCGATCACGGTGGCAACCGGGCTGGCGTTCGGAGTCCTTCCCGCGCTGCGCGCTTGCCGCGACGGGGCCTCCGGGCTGCGCGAGGGCTCGCGCTCAGGCGTGGGGGGAAGAAAAGAGGGACTGCGCTCGGCGCTGGTGGTCGCGGAGGTTTCGTTGTCGGTGGCGCTGCTGATTACATCCGGCCTATTGATTCGGGCGCTGTGGCGGCTGCATGCGATCGATCCGGGATTTCAGCAAGCCGGAGTGCTGACGCTGCGCACAGCGCTGCCGACTCCGAAGTACGAGAAAGTGGTCCAGCGGGAGGCGTTCTATCAGCGAGTGCTCTCCGGCGTGCGCGCGCTGCCGGGGGTGCAAAGCGCCGGCTTCACCAGTTTTCTGCCGATCGTGATGCGCGGGGGGATCTGGGCGGTGGATGTCGCGGGCCAAAATCAGCAGCGCTCCGAGAACCACACCGCCAGCATGCGGTTTATCACACCCGGTTACTTCCCGGCGATGGGCATTCCGCTGAAGCTGGGACGCGGGGTGGAGGAGAGCGACGGCGCGACGGCGCTGCCGGTGGCCGTGGTCAGCGAGTCGTTCGTGCAGCGCTACTGGCCGGGACAGAATGCGATCGGACGGCGTTTTCAGATCGCCTCCGGAACTCGCACGATTGTGGGAGTGGCGGGCAACGTGAGGGTGCGCGGACTAGAGGCGCGGAGCGAACCGCAGGTCTATCTTTCTTACAGGCAGATGCGCGACGGAAACCTCGTCTGGTATGCACCGAAGGATCTGGCGGTCCGAACCACGGTGAATCCAACGAGTCTCACCGCAGCGATTCGCGCGATCATTCACGATGCCGATCCGCAGCAGCCGATTTCGGACGTGCAGACTCTGACGGAGATCGTGGAGTCGAATACGGCTTCGCGCCGGGTGCAAGCGAGAGTGCTGGGAGCCTTCGCGGCGATTGCCCTTCTGCTCGCGGCCGTGGGGATTCACGGACTGCTCTCATTCTCGGTATCGCAGCGGACGCAGGAGATCGGAGTGCGGATGGCTCTCGGCGCGAAATCGGGACAGATTTTGTCGCTGATTCTAGGTGAGAGTAGCCGGCTGGCGGTCGCCGGCGTGGTACTCGGCGCCGGGCTTGGCTATGGTGCGGGGCGTGCGATGCAGTCGCTACTGGCGGGACTGGATCCGGGAGATGCGGCGACATTCGCAACGGCGATGGCGCTGGCTGTGATATTGACGCTGGCGGGCAGCTTGATTCCGACGGTTCGAGCGGTGCGAGTCGATCCGGCGGTTGCGGTCCGAGCGGAGTAACAGTCGCCGGCGTCCGCATCGCCCACACCGCATTTCATTACCGTATTCGGTCGCTCGTCACAAAAGCCCTGGCGGAGGTCTGGCATGCTACGTACGCTGAAAGTGAGCAACCCCTGAATGAGACAATCTGGAATACCGCAAACGATAACTACGAGTAGGTCGACACTTCTTGTCCTCACGACTGTCGCGACGCTCTTACTGCCCGGAGCCGCGTCAGCGCAGGCCAAGCGCTACCCGCTCGAATCCGTCGAGCGGCTTCGGCTCTACAACGTAACCATCGAGCCGGCCATGCTGCAGGGCAAAAAGGGGTTGAAGGCCACGATCTCAGAAGAGGCTCGCCGCCGTATGAGTCAAACGCAGCAATATGCTCAAGGACTCGTCTGCATTGAGGACCTTAACTTCTCAAATGGAGTGATCGAGGCGGAGATTGCGGGTGCTCTGGCGCCTGGAGCCGGTGGGGAAGCGCGTGGGTTCGTCGGCATCGCTTTCCGAGTCCAGGAGGATCTGAAGACTTACGACGCGTTTTACTTGCGCCCCACGAACGGCCGCGCCGACGATCAAGAGCGCCGGAATCATTCCGCTCAGTACATCTCGCTTCCGGAGTGGCCCTGGTCCCGGCTTCGGAAGGAGACGCCGAGCAAGTACGAAGCGTACGTCGATCTTGTGCCAGGAACATGGACGAGGATCAAAATCGAGGTGCACGGTGAACAGGCGCGCCTCTACGTCCACGGCAATGAACAGCCGACGCTGATTGTCAAAGACGTCAAATCGGGAGCAAACGGACATGGCGGGGTCGCGCTGTGGCTCGAACCAGGCACCGTCGCTCACTTCCGGAACCTCACAGTGGAGGCATCGACGAAATAGTGCTCAAGAGAAGCTTCGGGATTATCCTGTTGATATCTCTTTTCCTAGCGGTATCAGGATGCCGCCACGCACTCCTTCAGGCGGCTCCGACCTGATCTGGGCTCCAATCGATCCACGGCTTACTTCGATGTTTCACGACGTTCGATTGGAACGGACCTACGTCCATCATGCAGATGGTTTCGATCTGCTTGCTTCGGAGACGCCGAGCCGCTTGAAGATGCCGCTCAATGAGTGGCTGCCAGCCCGCTACCTCGCCTCGTTCACCTGGCCGATACCGCCGCAGCACGTCGAACGTCGTGACGGTATCACGTACTACAACAAGTCGCGAACAGTGGA
>DASSSG010000480.1:0-7987 GCA_035708545.1 Bryobacteraceae bacterium
AGCAGATCCCGGACAAGCTCTACTTCCGGATGGGGGAGGTGAGCCGGCTCGTCGGTGTAAAGCCTTATGTCCTGCGGTACTGGGAGACCGAGTTTCCCGCAATCGCGCCCAGGAAGGCCGGCAGCAGCCACCGCCTGTACCGGCGCAAGGACGTCGTCGCGCTGCTCGAAATCAAGCGCCTCCTCTATGAGAAGCGCTTCACGATCGCCGGGGCGCGCAAAGCGCTCGCGGCTCGCGAGAATGCACCGCAGCAGGCGCGAGGACGCCGCGCAGCTCCGCAGGCCGAGCTGTTTGGCGGGCAGCCGGATCTCACGGCAATTCGCAGGGAACTCGCGGAAATACTCAAGCTGCTTAGCTGAGCTCCGGCGCGCACGCGGTCGCTTCCCCGTGCACGCTGCTTGCGAGCGATCAATCGGGATCAATCGCCATCTGGCGGAGCGTCTGCGCGATCACGCTGCTGCGCTCTTGTCCCTCATCGGCACCGACGCCGATGGCTTGAGAACTTTTCGGACGAAAGCTCGACCGTGTGCTGCCGATAAGTCAGCCGGAGCGTTCTCTGCCATGATTCGGCTGACCAGAATCAATCATCAGGAGATCGTTCTCAACTCCGATCTGATCGAGCACATGGAAGCGAACCCGGACACGGTGATTACTCTGACCAGCGGCCAGAAGATGATGGTTCTCGAAACGCCTGATGAGATCATCGAGCGCGTTGTGAGCTTCCGCCGGCGCATCGCGCCGCCGTGCGCGAACGGGCCGGAGCCGATCGGCTGACATGGCGAAGGAAAAGGCGCAGCAAAAGCCGAAGCCGAAGCCAGCGGCAAGAGCCGCGGGCACGAGGCCCGACATCGCCACTCTGGCGGGACTGCTGCTCGCGCTGGCGGGTATCATTGGCGGACTGATCCTCGAAGGCGGCAGTATCAAAGACATTACCCAGATCACGGCCGCCATGATTGTGCTCGGCGGCACCATCGGCGCCGTGCTGGTGAGTACTCCGCTCGACGTAACGATCGGGGCGGCGAAAAGGCTTGCGGCCGTGTTTCTCGACCGCACCGCTGCTCCGGATCGCCTGATCGAAGACATCATCGGCTACGCCACGAAAGCTCGAAAGACGGGCGTGGTCTCGCTCGAAACCGAAGCCGAAACCATCGCCGATCCGTTTCTGAAGAAAGCCCTGATCCTTGCCGTCGACGGCACGGACCTGCAGGAAATCCGCCGCATGATGGAGCTCGATATCGATCTGGCCGAGCAGCGCACGGAGGCCGAGGCGAAGGTGTTCGAATCGGCCGGCGGGTACGCGCCGACCATCGGCATCATCGGCGCGGTACTCGGGCTCATTCAGGTCATGAAACACCTGGAAAACATCGAAGAGGTCGGCCATGGAATCGCGGTTGCGTTTGTCGCCACGGTGTACGGTGTCGGCGTGGCAAACGTGTTCTTTTTGCCGGCGGCAGCGAAGATCAAAGCGCGCATGGCGCTCGAGAGCCGCCGCAAGGAGCTGATTCTCGAGGGCGTTTCCGGAATCGTCGAAGGCCTCAACCCCAAGCTGATTCGCAGCAAGCTCGAAGCGTTCGTTCCGCCCGCGGCCCCCAGGAAACCGAAGCCGGCAGCAGCGCCCAAAACAGCGGCGGCGCAAACCGCGGAGGCGTGATCGATGGCCAGACGCCGCAAGCCCGAGGCCCACGCAAATCACGAGCGATGGCTCGTCTCCTATGCGGATTTCATAACGCTGCTGTTTGCCTTCTTCGTCGTGATGTTCGCCTCGGGGCAGACCGACAAGGCGAAAGCCAAACAGGTATCCGACAGCGTCAGGGAGGCGCTCGAGAACGGGGGAATCACGCCCGCGATAGCGGCGATTCTCGGGGGCACGGTCGACGAGAAAGGCGCCGGCAACGCGCAACGCCGAGGGCCCGGCGGGTCGGAGCTGAAGACCGCCCC
Source organism: Bryobacteraceae bacterium (assembly GCA_035708545.1). Lineage (GTDB taxonomy): Bacteria > Acidobacteriota > Terriglobia > Bryobacterales > Bryobacteraceae > DASSSG01. The sequence continues at coordinate 1,939 of DASSSG010000480.1, forward strand.
GCGAACCGATGGTCTCATCGAAGATCTGAAACCGGCCCTGGCGCAGCTTGCGGCTCTCCTGAAGCCCGACATCGAACGCGGCAAGGTACAGCTCGATCTGCAGACCCGCGGGCTGGTCATCAGTTTGCGCGAAGCCGCATTTTACCCGTCCGGCGACGATCAGGTACTGCCGCAGAGCTTCCCGATGATTGCAAAGCTCGCCGAAGTTGTGAAGACACTGCCTAATCCCATGCGTCTCGAGGGGCATACCGATTCCGTGCCGATCTCAAATGCGCGCTTCCGCAGCAACTGGGAGCTGTCGGCCGCGCGCAGCATACGCATGCTGGAACTGCTCGAATCGAGGTTTGCGATACCGGTGAGCCGCATGGCCGTGGCAGGGTACGCGGACACTATGCCCGCGGCGCCGAATGACAGCGATGAAGGGCGCGCCAAGAACCGGCGCGTCGACGTGGTTCTGCTGACTCCGAAGGGGCTGGCCGCCGAACCGACACCAAAGGACCAGGGGAAGCGCGGCTCGACTGAACAGCACCCCTCCGCCGGCGGAAAGCACAATTAGCCCGTCTGCTGATCGAGCTGCTCGAGCATCGAGCGAGCGGCATTTTGACCGGCGGCTTTCTTCGAGGACCCCTCGCCACGGCTGACGAGACTGGCCCCGATCCGCGCTTCCACAACGAAGGTTCGGGCGTGCTCCGGTCCGGTGGTGGACAACACCGTGTACCGGGGAGCGGCGAGGCCAAGCTGTTGCGCCCGCTCCTGAAGCGGCCCTTTGTAGTTGACCTGTTCGGGATCGACATTCGCCGCCGCAGCGTCGCCGATGATTCGAGTTTCGATGAAAGCTCGCGCCGCCTCGATACCCCCGTCCAGATACAGAGCAGCGATCAGCGCCTCCATGGCATTCGCCAGCAGCCGGTTTTTGCCGCGGCCGCCGCCTTTCTCTTCTCCGCGGCCGAGCTGCAGGTACTCGCCGAGCTGCAGGCGCTGCGCGCATTCGCAGAGGTGCGCCGCGCTTACCAGTTGCGCCCGCACGATCGACAGGCGGCCTTCCGCGTGATCGGGAAAGCGTTTGATCAGGTGTTCGCTGACGATGTAGCCGAGTATGGAATCGCCCAGAAACTCCAGCCGCTCGTTATCGTGCAGGGGCTCGCCTGCATTGCGGCGTTCCGAGGCGAGGGACTTGTGCGTAAGCGCGCGGACCAGCAGGCATGGGTCTCGAAAGGCGTAACCGAACGCCAGTTCAAGTTGCCGCGGGTCCGCGTTCATGCAGTGCGGAAAAATTACGGCTTCGCAGGTGCGGGAGTCGGTGCCGGTGTCGGGGTGCCGGGGATACCGCTTGTGCCGGCCGCCGTTCCTGAGCCGGCGGTCGGGCCGGCGGCCGCGCCACCTTTGCCTTTCATCGCGCGCTGCCGCTGCCCGGAAGCGGCCTGGGTGATCGTTGGATGAACGTTCTGTATCGCGTTCAGCTTGTCGAGCGTGGCGAGGGCCTCATCATACTTGCCGGTCTCGTTCAACGCGGAGGCGAGCCGCACGAGAGTGGCCGGATCGGGAGTCGAAGCGATCTCAATGGCCTTGCGATAGTTCTCGATCGCTCCCGCATAGTTCTTGCGAACGGTCGCGGCGTGGCCCAGGGTCTCGTACGCCTGAGCAGTGAGGTCCTTTTTCGCGCCGGTCCACTGCTCTTCGGTAATGTCCGGCCGCGGCCGCGGCGCCTTCGCGATCAGATCGACCGCGGACCTCGCGTATTTCTCGACGGTCTTGAGCTTCTCCTCGCGGTCGAGATCGTGCTCGCGCGTGCGCTGGGCCGTGCCACTGGCAATCATCAGCATCGCCTGGTAGCTGTTCGCATCGGCTTCGAGGGCGCGCTCGGAATAGATGATCATCTTGTCGATATCGCCCTTTTGCTGCGCGGAGGCAGCGGCCAGCTGTAAGAGAGCCACTTTGAATTCGGTATCGGCGAAATTCTTCAGCAGGTTGTCGATCGCGGCAATGCGGGCATCCGCATCCTGCGCATTCTGGATAGCCATCAGCGCCTCGACTTCCTTCTGGCTCTTTGGCTGCGGCTGTTTCGCAACCTCGCTCTGGGCGAGTAGCATTACGGAGGACAGCGCCAGTGCGCCTCCCAGTTTCCACGTACGGATCATCACCACTCCTCTGGATCACACGCGCGCACATGCGAGCGGGCGCGTTCTATTTGGCAGTATTATTCAGGCCCTGCTCGGCCGCCAGTTTTGCAGCTTGCGAAGCACCCTCGACCGCCAACGCTCGGCGGAAGTGCCCGGCCGCCTCTTCGGGCTGCCGGGCGGCCAGGGCGAGCCGCCCAAGGTACACCTCAGACCACGCCTGCGTGTGCGCGTCAGGCGATAACTCCAGTGTCTTACGAAAGAGCTCTTCCGCCAACTGCGGATTCCGGCTCAGAGCGGCGATACGGGCGAGGCCGTAATATGCGCGGCTGTGCAGGCGCGCATCGCCGCTCTCGAGGACGCGCAGGTAAGCCGCACGCGCTCGTTCGAAGTCTTTGGACGCATACAGGCCTTCGGCCTCCTCGAACGTCTTCTCAGCCGCCGAGACCGGCGGCGCGGCGGCAGCCGGCGCCGGTGCTGGCGCAGGCTTGTCGCGCCGCCTGCTCGCGAACTGCACGTTTTCGAGCCGCCGGGATTCCTTCTTCAGATCGATTCCCGCGATCAGGTCAGGATAATAGAGGCGCATAGCCTGCTGCTGCTTCTCGTAACTTGCAAGCGCCTCGAAGAAGTACGGGGCGAGAATATAGCCCTCCGCAAGCGCATCGCTCACGAGTGCCTGCCGCAGTTGTGGCCTGGCAAGCCGCGCCTCGATCGCCCTGATCAGCGACTCGGTCGCAAGCAGCAGGAAATCCTCCTTGTAAGCGGGTTCGAGCAGCGGTGCACCCTGCGCGATGTCGATCAGGGGTTTTTTCCTGTTGACGGACTCCGAGTACTTGCCGGCCATGGGATCAAGCAGGTAATGCAGATAGGCGTGACGCACCTCGCTCGCCTGCGGAGCGGCGGCGGGCGTAATCACGAGGTAGTAATCTTCCTTGTAGCTGCGCGTGTGCACCTGGTTCGCGGGACCGACAAGATCGATGTAGATCTGGAAACGCCGGCCCATGTAGCCGCTCGTCTCCTGCCGCACATAACCGTGCGCCTCCATAACGGCGCCGATGATGGCGGGCTGGTAGCGCGCGATCTCCTGCTCGAAGCGCGGCTGGACCTTCTCCCACAGCGCATCGATATTCGCCTGCTGGTGGAACTCAATCATGAGCGGCTCGAAACCTTCGAGCTCGGCCACGTCGGGCGGGATTTCGTTCTGACGGAAGCGCGAGCGGAAATCAGGCGGGCCCTCAGTAGCCAGGGCAAAAGCGACGTACGAACCGAGGCGCGGGTGATCGCGCACGAACCGCTTCAGCTTTGCCAGCACAGAAACGTTCTCCGCGGCAACATGCTGGATCACGGCCGCCCTGACCGGACTTGCGGTCGCCGTGTTCACATTGGCAGTCGCGGCCGTCCAGGCGGCCATGACACTGAACACACCGGGACTGGCATCGATCTGCTGCTGCTGGGCGCGGCCGGGGCGCTCGCACACCAGGAAAACGGCCGCGAAAATGAGGAAACGGAACGGCAAGAGGGGGATTTCTCCAGTTTATCGCGAACTGAAGATCAAAAGCTCGATTCCCGCGACGATTCCGCGGCCCGGCATCGCCACACCCGCGATTTCTTCGTAAGCGGTGCCGGTCAGGTTTGTGACGTGGACAAACGGGCGCACGTTCCCGCGTGCGCGCGCGGCGTAAGCATCGACGACCCCATACGGATCCCGCTGTACGCGTTCGAGAGCGCCCGCACGCACACGCACAAGGATGTCCCGCGGCAGTATTGTGTGCCAGGAGGCGAGGCCTGCGTGGACGGGGTAGTTGAAAACATACTTCGATTGATACCCGGCCAGCGCGTTCTGCGCGCCGTGCAAAGCAGTGTACTGGAGTTCGAGGCTCTGAGACCCATACAAACGAGCGGCGGCGCTCGCTTCGACCCCGGTGAACTCGAGCCGCTGAAAATTGCGAGCAGTCCAGATCTCCGCTGGCGATCGCCGCACGTAGTCGATGCCGTCCCGTTCGCGCCGGTGAAATACCGTTACGCCCGCGCGCAGATAGCTGCCACGGCTCCAGTCGATACCTGCTTCATAATTCCAGGCGCGCTCCGGCCGCAAATGGGGTGATCCGGCGTTCGCGGGATCGCGGTAGTACAAGTCCGTGTAAGTCGGCAGGCGAAATGCGCGGCTGGCGCTGGCTCGCACACGAAACACCGGCAGGATCCAGAATCCGCCGCTGAAGCTCGGGCTGACCACGTGATTGGCCGATCCCCAGACCTCATCACGCACACCGGCATTGAACGAGAACCGGCGCAGGGCGCGCGCGTCCAAAGCGACGTACGCGGCGCCGCGCGCGCGGTCATGCCCGCCGAGGTTGTTGCTGTCGATTGCATCCCGCAGGGCTTCACCGCCCCAGTAGATCCGGGTGTTGGTCGCCAGCGCATCGAGACGGCGCAGGGTTATCTGCCAGCTTTCGACCGCGTGGCGATTCGTGTACAGCTCGGGCCGATAGCGGTGGAGAACGAACAGATCGGTGTGGCGGCGAAACGCCAGTGCTGCCTGGGTACGGGCGCCCAGGTTCTGGCGCAGGGCCGCGAACCACCCTTTGGTCCGTTCCCACGAGCTGAAGTTCCCATAGAAGCGTTCCGCTCCGAATGGACGGTCGTTATGCGCAAGCGTGAGTTCCGTCTGCCCGAGCCGGCTGGCGAAGCCTGTGACCGATGCAGCAGAGAGGTTGCGATAATCCCGGTTCGGAACGAAGCCTGTCGAAAAGTCGCGCGCGAAAGAAAGCTGTTGCGAGAAGGCATTCGCTCTGATGGTGAGCACGCCGCGCTGCTCATTCGTTCCCCAGCTGCCGGCGGCCGTGCGGAGGCGCATCTCGCTTGTTTCCGGCTTCCGCGTGATGACGTTCACTACGCCGCCCACCGCATCAGAACCATAGAGGGTAGAGCCTGATCCCCTGAGAATCTCGATCCTGTCTACCGCCTCGATCGGTACGGGAATGTCGAGGTTGTGATGGCCGGATTGCACATCGTTCAGGCGGAGACCGTTCAGCAGTACGAGCGTCTGGCCGAAAGTCGACCCCCGGATCGAGAGGTCACCTTGTATCGCGTTCGGGGACCGCTGCCGCAGATCGAGCGAGCTGTCGAGACGCAGGAAATCGGCAAACGTGCTCGAGACGAGCCGCAAAGCGCGAACATCGAGCGAACGGACGGTACGATCGGCTTCCTCGAGCGGCACCGGCTCCCAGGAACCGGTCACGATCACGCTTTCATGACGGTCGAGAGGCTGCGCCGCGACAGCGGATGCATACCCCAGCAGCGCGGCGTACCTGAGAAACGCCATCACCGCCGGCCGAGCAACGATCGCGGCGTGTCGGTGAAAAGCGGCTCGATCTCCGGAGTAAGCAGAGCCCACAACGTGTACGCGCCCAACATGGTGCCGAGCGGGAACACCAGACAGTTCAGCGCGGAGGCAACGATCAGCAGCACCCGGGCCCAGTTCCGATACCGCAGCACGTAGATTCCTCCGACGAGACAGGGCGCCGCCAGCAGAGCGTGCAGCAGCGTCGCGGTGGCCGCGACGACCGCGAACGTAACATCGTCGAAGAACTGATACACACCCATGACCCCGTTAGCGGCGATGAGCGCCACGATGGCCGGGAGACCCGCCAGGATCGCATAGGCTATGTTCAAACGTCCGACGAGTTTGAGGTGATATTCCATAGGTGAAGGTGCCCGAGGGAGCCCCTACCAGCTCACTTCCACTTCGTAGTAATCAGCGCCGCCGCTGCCATCGCGGATCTCGAAGACCAGCCGGCCGCTGTTGCGGTCCGAGGGAAACTCGAGCAGATCCACGCTCCCACGCCCGCGCAGCTTGCGGATGGCTGCATTCGGGGCCCGCCGCGGCAGTGCACGCAGGAAGTTGCTCCGCTCGCCGGTGACGGGGGCGCCGC
>DASSSG010000481.1:0-4028 GCA_035708545.1 Bryobacteraceae bacterium
ACTGTACAGCCGTGGCGAATAGTGGAGGCTGTCAGTCGGACTTGAGGAAAATCAGGGGCCGGATATCCTCCTCAGGCGTCCACTCCCAGTAGCGCAGCAGAATCGTGTAGACCATGAGCCCGGTTTCACCCTCGCCGAGCAGCAGGAACCGCAGCGCCTGCGTGACGAGATTCAGCCGCGTCAGACCGAGGAAGATGCTGATCGGATCGATGAGCTCGCTGATATATGCGACCGTGTTCGCGATCGCAATTGCCTGGCTGACCTCGACAACGTAACAATCGCCTTCGCGAGTCACTCCGATCTTCAGCGGCGCGAAGAACTCGCTGCGGTTGTCGAGCAGGTGCACGTGGACGAAGACAAACCGTCCGCGCTGCGTGTAGTGCTTGTGAATCTCCTCCAGCTTGCGTTTGCGAGCTTCCGGCGTCGCCGTGCGGGAGGGCACCAGGTGAACCTTCTTGCCAATGAGCTCGTGCCAGAGCTGCATCGACTCTTCGTCGCAGAAGGACAGTTCGGAAACACGCAGTTCGGTCGAGCGTCTCAGCCGGCTCACCGCGCTCACCACGATGATGCTCGTGATAAAGATGCTGGCGATGATGATGCCGTCAGGCCGTTCGAGCACATTGTCGACCAGCGTGTACGCGAAGATCGCCGCCACCACCCATGAGTACGCGCTCAGAGTCGTGCGTCCCTCGCGTTTGAGCGCCAGTGCGGCGGCGACGGCGGCCGACAGCATCAGCACCAGCACCCCGGTGGCGTACGCGCCGCCCTGCGCTTCGACGTCGGCTCGGAACGCGAGAGTCACGGCGATCGTGATCGCGAACAGCAACAGCACCAGCGGCCGCGCGTAGGCGACGAAGTTCGGCGCCATGCCGAACCGCGGCAGATAGCGCGGGATCAGGTGCAGCAGTCCGGCCATCGCTGAGGCGCCTGCGAACCAGAGGATCAGGATTGTGGAGATGTCGTAAACCGTGCCGAAACCCGTGCCGAGCAGTTCGTGCGCGAGATACGCGATCGCGCGGCCGCTTGCCTTTCCGCTTTTCTGGTACGCCTCTTCGGGTATCAGGAGCGTGGTCACGAAACTCGACACGAGCAGGAGCGCGCTCATCAACAGCGCCGCCGACGCCAGTAGCTTCCGTGTGTTTCGAACGCGTCCGGCAGGCACTGGTCGCGCCGCGTCTTCACGACCGCCTTTGATGAGCGGCATGACGGACACGCCGGTCTCGAACCCGCTCAGACCCAGCGCCAGCCGCGGGAAGATCAGCCCCGAGGCGATCGCGACCGCCGTCCAGTCGCCATGTGTCGCCAGATGTCCCTGCCACTGCGACAGCAGCGCCGGATGCCCCGCGATCTCCAGCACTGCCCGGCCGAGCACGATGACGTTCAGCAGGATGTAGGGCACGGCCACGGCCGTTGCGAGACCGATCGCCTCCGAGAAGCCGATCAGAAATACCAGCGCGAGCAGCGCCAGCAAAGCCAGCGTGATCCCCATCCGCGCGTCGCCAAGATACGGGTGCAGGAATGGGTTCTCGATCGCGTGCTGCGCCGCGTCTGCGGCCGATAGTGTCATCGTGATCACGAAATCAGTTGCCGCGAACCCGAGGAGCGCCAGCACGAACATCTTGCCCGACCACCCCGGCAGCAGGTTTTCGAGCAGCGCGATCGAGCCCTGTCCAACGTAGGATCGCCCGGCCACCTGCGCGTAGACCGGGAGAGCGCACGCGAGCGTGACCGCAACCAGGAAGGCAGTGGCTACCGGAGAGAGCGCGCCCGCAGCGAGCAGCGCGATGCCGGGCTGGTAACCGAGCGTCGAGAAGTAATCGACACCCGTGAGCCACAGCACCAGATACCACGGATGCGTGCGGGCGTGGCCCTCGTGCTCGAGATCGAGACGGTGGCCCTTGAAGAGCCAGCGCGTGAAGCCGCTTCGCGGTTTGGCGGGCTCCGTCGTGAGCAGCGGGATGTAGGTTCCGGCCTGCACCTGCTCGGCCGTCTTCTCCATACACCGTTAGACTACGAAAGCTGTGACGTTTACACGTCGAATATGGCCAGTGTTTCCTCGAGAGATTTCAGGGCGTCGCGGGTCGGCGAGTACTCATGCGCGATGTAACCGGTGTAACCGAGATCCGCGATGGCGCGCGCTATGCCGCGGTAGTTCATCTCCTGGGTATCGTCCATCTCATGCCGGCCCGGATTCCCCGCCGTATGAAAGTGTCCGATGTACTGAATGTTATTGCGGATCGTACGGATGATGTCCCCCTCCATGATCTGCATATGGTAGATGTCGTACAGCAGCTTCACCCGCGGGGAGTTCACCTGTTTGCACATCTGCACGCCCCAGGCCGTGTGGTCGCACATGTAGTCGGGGTGGTCAACCTTGCTGTTGAGGAGCTCGACGCAGAGTGTGACGCCTTTGTCTTCGGCCTGCCGCTTTACCTTGTTGAGAAACGTGACGCAGTTCTCCAGCCCCTGCTGGTCGGACATACCCTTGCGCTCGCCAGTCAGCAGGATGATGTTGGGCACGCCCTGCGCCGCAGCCTGATCGATCAGCTCGCGCGTCATCTTCTCGATTCGATCGTGGTTCTCGGTGCGATTGATGCCTTCGCGTATGCTGCTGCCGCTGCCGGTCGCCATGCTTGGAATCAGACCGTACTTCTTCAGCGTCGGCCAGTCTTTGACGCCGATGAGATCGTGACCCACGACGCCCAGCTTCGCGGCGATCTTACAGCGCTCCTCGAGCGGCACGCCGCGGCCGAATACTCCGCCGCATACGCACTGCCTGAGCCGCCCTTTGCGCGGGGTGGGTTTCGTCTCCTGAGCTGCACCTGTCGCCGCGCCCGCAAGCGCAGTGGCGGCGAACGAACGTCTGGTGAGGCCTGAATCGCGTCTCATAGCGGACCATAGTATCAATGGGCTTCGCGCTCTGGCTTGACCGGGAGGTGGCATGGGCGGAGGGCACGCACGAGTACCGGCCCATGGGCGCGGGCGTGGTCGCGATCACCGATCGATTCCGTCCCCGCGATTTTCGGGCCGGCCGCCGTTGTCCAATGCGGCAGCGGGAAGCGTTCGTCGGCTTATTCGCCTCGCTCGAGGCGGTGAACGACTCTCTCAGGCGGCGGATTTCGGCGGGCGGCTCGGACCAGGTTGCCCATCCGACCCCGCCGTGGTTGTAACGTTAAGGCTGTATGCAGATCGCAAATGCGCCGCCGGCAGGCAGCACGGGCCATGCGCCCGCGACGAGCCCGCGCTTCCTGTCGAGCACTGAAGGAGAGCTGGCGCTCGTCGTCATCGCACTCGGCGTGCTCGTGGTCATCGCGTTGACTATCGTCCTGAGGACGAAGAGCGCATCCGCTGACGATTCGATCCGCGCATACGGCATTACGCTGATCATCGTTGGTACGCTGGTGCTGATCTGCGCCGGCTACAGCAACGATCAGATCGCACCGGCCATGGGACTGTTCGGGACGCTGGCCGGCTATCTGGTCGGACGAAGAGGGGGCCAGCAATGAAGAAAGCTTATGCGGTTCTCGTTCTGTTCTTCGCGATCGCGACGAGCGGCGCGCAGCCACAACAGCCGCCGAAATCGACACGCACGGGGAGCCCGGTTTCCATTGTTCGCAGCGACGCGAGCTCACCCGTGACGATCGAATATCGCGCGAACAATCAATGGCAGCAGCTCCGGCTCGAGCCGGGTAAGGACGCGAACGTCGCTGGTGACCGCATTCGAGTTGCGACCACGCGCGAGGACAAAGCCATCGTGACCGTCGATCTGCCCGTCGAAGCGGGAAAGAAGTACCGGCTCCTGTGGAACACGCAGACCGGGATCTGGGATTTCAGCCTGACGAACTAGCCTGGTGTGCCGACGCAGCGACTCGGAAGGCTCGTTTCTGAGCCGCGACCGTAAGGGAGCGGTTGTCAGGAATAACGCGGGACACCAGACGAGCGCGCTACTGGCGCTTCAGCTCTTCTCGTATTTCCGCCGCGGCGGCGCGAGCCTTATCGAACTCGCCAACCTCGAAGCTGATCGCGCC
>DASSSG010000482.1:0-4207 GCA_035708545.1 Bryobacteraceae bacterium
AGGCGCATCCGGCCGATCCGGTAACACCCATGGCCCAGCGGTTCCACCGCCGCCCCTGCGTGCCAGAACTGCTCGACGAGGTGCTCGCGATCGCTGTCCGCGTCGACGGCGCAAATATCGTCAACTAGCACGGCGAATGGCTCGCGCTCCGACTTCAGCCAAAGGACGCGCCTGCGATGCCGGAAGCCCGAGTACTCGCAGAACGCATCGAGAAAGTCGCGATCGGCTGATGAATGCCATTGCGCGATGACGACTCGCGGCGGATCGTTCCAGCGAAACGGGCCTGCGGCCTGCGCCTGATTGCGCCCGTCGACGCGGATCGTGTTGTGCGCCGCCGAGCCGCGGAACCAGTCCCGCAGCGCCGGATCCGACACGTAGGTGAACGTGCCGCTGTCGACAAGCAGCTCGGTGTCACCATCGCGCGCGATTACGCTCAGCGCATCGGAGTGACTGTGGCCGGCCGAGCCGGGACCGAACGGTCCGGCGTCGATAACCAGTTCCGCCGTCCGCGACCGCAGGAAGACAAGACCCGAACTCGGGAAAAGCTGCGATTCGCGGACACGGCGCACAGCGGGCGCGTGCGAAAAAACGCGTCCTCCGAGCCACCAGCAGGCCTGCTCTTCCAGATCGCCACGGCTTCGGATCCACTCCGGGCGCCCGAGCAGGACGCCGGCAGTGGCGAGCGTCGCCAGTCCAAACCGGCACCGCTCGCCGTACGGATGAAAGAGACGGCCCCCGTCATCATCGCCGAGCAGCGGAATCATCGCGCCGTCGCCGAGCAGCGCGTCCAGGAAATCGGCCATTCGCGCGAGGCCGGCGCGGAACCACTCGTCGGGCGAGGTCAGAACGGCGTGAAAAAGAAACATGTCGAGCGCATACACGTGGTAGTAGCTCGACTGCTCGAAGTGACTGCCGTCTTCCTGCACCTGCGAGCGCATCTGCTCGCGCACGATGTTCGCGCCCGTGCGTGCCCACGCCGCCGCCCGCGGGAAACGAGTAAACAGGACCCCGAGCGCGTGCAGCGCGAGACCCTCGCCAAGCAGATGCGTGTTCGGCGAAAAATACAGCGACAGGTTCTCTTCGAGATACCGGCCGTGCTGGTAAAGCGCCGTCGAGAAGCGCGCGCGGAAGCTGTCCGTCCATTCGCCGGCCGTGAGATGAAAAACCCAGATCCAGGAAAGCGCGCGTAAGGCGACCTCGAGCGCGCTCACCCAGTTTATGCCGCGTGCAAACGGATTGGCCGTAATCCAGTGATCGATCTCAGCCGTGAGCATGTCAAGGTATGCGCGCCGGCCGCTGAATCGGTAAGCCTGCGCCAGCACGACCAGGTGCTGGTGCCGATTCAGCTCCCAGATAATCTTGTGATCTCCGGCGCGATGGAAGTCGAGATACGGCACTCGCCGGAAGTAACCTCCGGGCGCGTCACGGCCATGAATGTAATCGCGGTTCCAGGCAACAGGAGGTTCAGCGTGAAGGACATAGCCGAGCAGCGGTATCTCCCGGCGGACGATGCCGTCCGCAAGCTCGAGCACGCGCTCGGCGAAAACTCCGCCGCGCAGCGCCTGGACGACCGCCTCCGAATCGGGCAGAAGGGGGAGTGGTGATGAGACCTGCACGGCCGGCGAAGGCGGTATCGCCGCGAGCCGAAGGTTCGCGAGCTCCTGACGGACGCGGAAGGCGATTTCGCGCGGGCTGCGCACGTCCTTCAGTGTAGCCGCAGATACTGTAAAGTCCCCCGTTTACAATAAGAAAGCTGCATGTGCGGGATTGCAGGGTTCGTTACGACAACGCCGGGCTCCGCGGACCGCGGTTGCCTCGAGCGCATGACCTCGATCATCGCGCATCGAGGGCCCGACGATCACGGCTGCTTCACTGAAGGCGGCGTACTTCTCGGCCATCGGCGGCTCAGTATCGTCGATCTCGCCACGGGCCACCAGCCGATGGCGAACGAGGACGAGAGCGTATGGATCGTCTACAATGGCGAGATTTTCAACCACGCCGCCGTCCGGCCGGAGCTCGAGCGCGCCGGGCATGTTTACCGCACCCGCTCCGATACAGAGGCCATTGTTCATGCCTGGGAGGAATTTGGACCGGACTGCCTCGGACGCTTCCGCGGGATGTTTGCCTTTGCGCTGTGGGACCGGCGCCAGCGCAAACTGTTCTGCGCGCGCGACCGGCTGGGTATCAAGCCCTTTTACTACTTCTGGAACGGGCGGCTGTTCGCCTTCGCGTCCGAAATCAAGGCATTGCTGGAGCATCCCGCGATCTCGGCGGAACTCGAGACCGCGGTGCTGCCGGAGTATCTGAACTTCGGCTACGTCAGTGAGGAGCGGACTCTGTTCCGCAATATCCGCCGGCTGCTGCCGGGGCACTTCCTGACGGTGGATCTCACGGGCAGCATGCCCGAACTGCGCATCGAGCGCTACTGGGATGTGCCGGAGCCGCCAGCCACGGCGGAGCGCCGCTCCGACAAAGAGTGGATTGTCGATCTGCGCGCGCGGCTTGAAGAAACCGTCCGCATGCGTCTCATGAGCGACGTTCCGCTGGGCATGTTCCTCAGCGGCGGCGTGGACTCGAGTGCAATCGCCGCGCTGATCCGCCGCATGGCGCCCGGACCGGTCAAGACCTTCTCCGTCGGGTATGAGGAACGCGAATACAGTGAGCTCGCGTATGCCAGCGAGGTAGCGCGCGCCATCGGAACCGATCATCACGAGATCGTGGTCGGAATGGACGAGTTTTTCGGCGCGCTGCCATCGCTGATCTGGCACGAGGACGAGCCGATCACCTGGCCGTCCAGCGTTTCACTCTATTTCGTCTCGAAGCTGGCGGCGCGCGAGGTGAAAGTGGTACTTACGGGCGAAGGCAGCGACGAATTGTTCGCCGGGTATGCGCGGTACCGCTGGACGCTCCTGAATCTGCGCGGAGCGCGGGCGTACCGATTCGTGCCGCTGCCCGTCCGCAACCTCGTCCGGCGGCGACTTGCCACGACATCTCTGCTCGGCGCAGACCTTCGGCGCAGGCTCGAGCATTCGTTCCTGGGGCGCGACGGCACGATCGAGTCTCTGTATCTCGACAACTTCTACGCCGCATTTTCTCTCGAACAACAGAACCGGCTGCTGCACTCGACCGCGGAGGCCGTCTACGGGAGCTATCTCCGCTACTGGAACGAGCGGCCCCACGTACCGCTGCTCGATCGCATGCTGTACGCCGACCAGAAGACATATCTCGCCGAACTCCTCATGAAACAGGACCAGATGAGCATGGCGGCATCAATCGAGAGCCGTGTTCCCTTCCTCGACCATACGTTCGTCGAGTTCGCAACCCGTATCCCGCATCACCTGCGGCTCCACGGCAGCACGCAGAAATACATCCTGAAGAAAGCGGTCGAGGACCTGCTTCCGGCTGAGATCATTTACCGCCGCAAGATGGGCTTTCCCACTCCCCTGCGGCCGTGGCTCCGTGCGCCGAAGGCCGAGCCGCTGCTCGCGGCCTTGCTCGAGCGTGGCGGCCTCGCCGGCGAATATCTCGATACCGCAGAGATCCGGCGTATGATCGACCGTCATCACAGCGGTGCTGAAGATACCACCGACCGGCTCTGGCGGCTGCTCAACCTCCAAATCTGGGGCGATCTCTTCCTCACCGGTCGGCGGAATCGCTGGCAGGCGGCCCTGGGCGCACGCGAAGCGGCGCCTTCGGCCGTATGAGGCTGCTGTGGGCGAAGTCGGACTTTCTGCATCCCACTACTCGAGGCGGTCAGATCCGCACGCTCGAGATCCTGAAACGACTCCACAAGCAGCATGAAGTGCACTATGTCGCGCTGCACCGTCCCGGGGAAACCGAGGGAATCGAGCGCAGCTCTGAATACTGCACGCGCGCATACCCGATTGCGCACGACGTCCCTGACCACTACTCGCCTGCTTTCGCGGCACAGCTTGTAAGGGGGCTCTTTTCGCCACTCCCTGTCGCGATCTTCCGCTACCGTTCCGCCGCAATGCGCACTAAGCTCACGGAACTCGCCACGCGCGTACGCTTCGACGGAGTGGTATGCGATTTCCTCGCGCCGTCGGCCAATTTCGAGAGGCTCGACCAGGCCGTTCTCTTCCAGCACAACGTCGAAACCGCGTTGTGGCAAAGGCACGCCGAACACGCCGGAAGTCCCGCAAAGCGCGCTTACCTGGCCCTGCAGGCGAACAGGATGTTCGCGTTC
>DASSSG010000483.1:0-2129 GCA_035708545.1 Bryobacteraceae bacterium
GTATTTCTACCGCGGACCAGCTTCGGCGAAGGCCATTTACCAGCGGGCGCTCGACGCGAAGATGGATCGCTATCCGGGCGATCACGACCTTGCCAAAGCCTGGCTCTGCTTTGGCTCGGCCGCGCAGCTGTGCTCCGGCTGGATTCCCGTGGCGCTCGGACTGGCGGGCGCGGCTGTCGCGGTGATCCGCCGCGCCTGGTGGCCGCTGCTGTTTCTGCTGCTGCCGCCGATGTTCTACGTCCTGAGTGTGTATTCTTCCGGCACCCCGATCTTCGTGCCCCATCTGTGGCCGCACAGTTACTACAACACGCGGTACGGACTTGCCGCGCTTCCGCTTCTGGCGTTCGGCGCGGCGGCACTGGTTTCATTCGCTCAATTGCGCCGCCGCGGTCTGGCCGCAGCCGCAATCGTCGTGGCAGCGACTCTGCCGTGGCTGGTCTTCCGCGAAGGCGATCGCGTCATCACGTGGAAAGAGAGCCAGGTGAACTCGGAAACGCGCCGCGCGTGGACACGCGAAGCGGCTGCTTTCTTCCGTCACAATTATCGCGAGGGCGATGGCGTGCTCGCCGGCTTTGGCGATCTGACCGGCATTTTTCGCGAGGCGGGCATCCCCCTGCGCAACATTCTGCATGAAGGCAACGGACCCGCATGGTACGGTGCGATCAAGCGGCCCGACCTCTTCATGCACGAGCGCTGGGCAGTGGCGAATGCGGGCGATGATGTGGCTACGGCAATGCAGAGGCTCGGGGCGGAACGTGTGAAAATATTCACGTTCAAAGACGCAGTTATCGAAATCTACCGGCGCGATGAACATCCCCTTCACCAAGGCACACGGAGCGAAAAACGACTTCCTGCTGACGTGGGCAAGTGATGCCCCGCTCGATACGCTCGGAGACGCCGCTGTTCCCTTATGCGATCGTCACACCGGCGTGGGCGCGGACGGCTGGATCGTCATTGCCGAAGGCGTCGCGGGCGAGTACGACGGCTCGATCCGCCTATTCAATGCAGATGGCAGCGAGGCCGAGCTCTCGGGTAACGGCACGCGTTGCGCGGCTGCAATTCTCATCGATCAGGGCAAAGCGACTTCTGATGTCCGCCTCATGACCGGCGCCGGACCGAAGCAACTGCGGCTCCTCTCTCGCAACGGTCGCCGCTTTCAGTTTGAGATGAACATGGGCATGCCGCGGATTGTCGAGGCCCGAAGTTCGGTCACGATCCGCGGGCGGAAGCACGACATCACCACCGTGGATGTCGGCAACCCGCAATGCGCCGTATTCACCGGCGACATACCCCGCAGCTGGCGAACCGCCGGGGCCGCGATCGAACGCAGCAGGCAGTTCACGAACCGCACCAATGTCTCGTTTGTACGCGTCGTGGATGAGCACCTCATCGACGTGAAGTTCTGGGAACGCGGCGCGGGGGAAACGATGAGCTCGGGAACCGGCTCGACGGGGGCGGCGGCGGCGGCACGGGCGCGCGGGTTGGTCTCGAGTCCGGTACGCGTGCTCACGCCGGCAGGTCCGCTCGAGATCCGGTGGGCGGGTGAGGAGATCTGGTTGGCGGGACCGGCAGAAATCGTGGCTACCGGCGTTTTCTATTTGTAGCCGGGCTTATGACGAGCGCGGGTTGGCAACCGGCCCGCAGGCCGCGAGCCGCGGCCGACAGCCTGCCCCACGGTCACGTACGGCAGACAATGGTTACCTGGCCGATAACAGCGGACGTACGTTCGATGTGATCCAGCGTCAGATCACGATGGTCTTCGACGGTCAACAGTCCGCCGGCTTCCACATCACCCGGCAGCGCGGGACCGCTGACCCAGGTGTGTTTGGCCAGGCCACCCCACAACTCCCCGGCTTCCTGGCGGCTCGTCTCGTCGAGTTCGGTACTTTCCGGGCAGAACTCTGGCGGCTGGGTTTGTCCGAACGCGTTCGCGTTCTCCTTACTGCACGTCCGCGCGATGATCAGATGTCCCTGATAATCCTTCAACCAGAACAGCACTGGCAATCTCTCGGCCTTGTGGATTTCGGTAGTGAGACTCAGGCGGGCGCGACTCGTGTCGAACTCTTGTGCGGGGAACGAGCGTACCCGCATTTGCGGGAGAGGCTCACTCGATTCTCGTGATCTTTGTG
>DASSSG010000484.1:0-8791 GCA_035708545.1 Bryobacteraceae bacterium
ACGGCGCCATCGCCCGCCCGGCGGTTGTGCTGAACTGCAACGCCGCCATCTTTGAAAACTCGCGCGACCTGCTGATCGTCGACACGCACTCGAAACCGTCGGCTGTTGTCGCCCTGGTCGCCCAGCTGCGGCGCGAGGTCACCGCTAAACCTGTTCGATATATCGTAAACAGCCACTTCCACTGGGACCACACCCAGGGCACACCGGCTTACCGGAAAGCTGCTCCGCAGGCGGACATCGTCGCCTCCGAGGCCACTCGTAAACTGCTCGCCGAAAACGGGGCATCGCGTCTGTCTGCATCGGTCGAACAGGTCCGCAAGAGCGTTGACGAGTACAGGCGGAAGCTCGGCGACGCGAAGACCCCAGACCAGAAACAGGCGTGGTCGCGTTTCGCGGAGGAAGCCGAGGCGTACCTCACCGAAATGCGGAACTATGCGCCCGAGCTGCCGAATGTCACCTTCGAACGCGACCTGATCATCCACGACAAAGCGCACGACCTGCACCTCGCCTTTCGCGGCCGCGGCCATACGGCCGGAGATGTCGTCGTGTGGGCCCCGCAAAAACGCGTGGTCGCCACCGGCGACCTGCTTCATGGTTTTCCGCCATACCTCGGCGACTCCTGGCCGCGCGAATGGCCGCTCACGCTTCTGCGCGTAGCCGAGTTCGATTTCGCCCACGTTATCGGCGGTCACGCCGGCGTGCAGCATACACGCGACCGGCTGTATCAGATGGGCGCCTACATCGAGGAGCTCAGTGACATAGTGGCGCGCGGCAAAGCCCGCGGCCTCTCCCTCGAACAGATCCAGACCGCAGCCACACCGGATAAGGTTTTGTCGCTGAAAGGACCCTACGCAGAGTACCTGCGCGAAGCCGCGCGCTACCTGGCACAGGCTCCGGACGCTCGGGCGGACAACGACCTCGCGCAGGCGGTCCGGTCGAATTTGTCAGACATCTACCGGACAATAGATAAGAGCTAACGATTGCCGTCGAAGACGCTGAGCCCGCCCGAGACGCGGCAGGAACATATCGAAGAGATCGCGCCTCTCTACCACGTCGTCCTCCTCGACGACGACGATCACACCTACGACTACGTCATCGAAATGCTCCAGAAGCTCTTTCTGCATTCGGAAGCCGAGGCGTACCAGCACGCTGTTGAGGTCGACACCACCGGCAGAACTATTGTCATCACGTGCGGCCTCGCAGAAGCCGAATTCGGCCGCGATCAGATTCAGGCTTATGGGCCTGACTGGCGGATGCCCAGGTCGAAAGGCTCCATGCGTGCGACCATCGAGCCTGCGCAGGGCCCTCGCGTGATGGAGTAAGCGTCAGCTTACTCGCGAGACGAACTCCTCGTAGCCTTTCCGCCCCATCAGGCCGAACGTGAACTTCTTTCCCAGCTCCACGCCTTCCTGATCGAACGCGTCGATGTCGAGCAGTTCGCCCATGAACGCCGTCTCGAATTCCATGAGCTGCATGAACGCGCCGACATGCTCCTCGTCGACACGATCGAGCGTGAATGTGCAGTTCGGGCGCTTGTTTTCCGCGAGTGCCGCCGCGGTGGAACGCCGCTCCGCATCGATGAGCTTCGCGAGCGTCTGACCAGCCAGGTAATCGAAGCTCTCGAGCCCGAGTTTTGCCTTCGGGATCCGGCCGGCGTCATCGAATTTCTTCACCGCCCAGAACGTAAACACCTTGTCATTCGGCCCCTCCATATACAGCTGGACCTGCGAATGCTGATCGGTAGTGCCGAGCGCAGCAACCGGTGTCTGGCCGATGTTGGCACCTTCGCCCCGGCTTCGCCGCCGTGCCTTGCCCAGCGATTCCGCCCAGAGCTGCCTGAACCAGAACGCCAGTCCCCAAAGCCGGTTCGAGTAGGGGAACGCAACCTGAATTGCCTTGTTCTTCCGTTGCCACACAAGCCAATGCAGCAGCGCTGAGCGGAGCGCGGCGTTCTGTTCAGGGTCACGTTTCCAGCACTGAGTGGTGATTGCGGCCGCGCCTTTAGTGAGCTTTTTGATATCGATCCCGGCCAGCGCCGCGGGAAGCAGTCCCGCGGCGGAAAGAACGCTGAAGCGCCCGCCGACGTTCTCTGGCAGGTGAAACGTCTGGTACTTTTCCCGCGTGGCGAGTTTTTTCAGATCGCCGCGGCCCTCTGACGTGACCACGGCGACGTGCTTCGCAGCTTTGCGTCCGAGCTTTCGCACCAGCCATTCCTGCACGATGAGAAACGTTGCCATCGTCTCAGCCGTCGATCCGGACTTCGCGATCGGCACTACCACCGTCTTCTTCGGACTCATCGAATCCAGCGCCGCGCCCACGAAGTCAGGATCTACATTGTCGAGAATGACAAGCCGCGGATGCTTCTCGGACTGGACCGGGTGCGGCCCGTGCATCGCGCAGTCGAGGGCCCACGCTCCGAGAGCGCTGCCGCCGATGCCCACCACGCAGATCGCGTCGTACTTTCCGCGCATTTGGCGCGCGTAGTCGAGAACCGCCTTTATTGTGGCTGTCTGGAACGGTAAATGGGGGAAGCCGTACGTGCCGGCTTCCGATGCCTTCTGAAACGCGGCGACCGCGTCCCGGGCAGCAGGTGCCGCGCTCCGAATCTCGGCGGGCGTGACGCCATGCTCCTCACCGATAACGGACGCAAGCAGGTTTCGCTCGTCAAATTGAATGTTCATGCGGAGAATGGGAGCGGCCTGCCGCGCTCCACGACTGCAGGGTAACTCAGGCCTGCGTATCGGCGACCGTGGGGAAGGTCTTCGATATGTGGTCGTGCCAGGTGAGCCGCTCTTCGTCGAAGATCGCCCACAGCAGACCCATGCCGGCCGCGACCACACCCACAACGGCGCCCGCGAGGCGGTACAACCGCTGCCGGCGCGTTGGCCGGTGTCCGTCAAAGTTCACCACGCAGAGGTTCGCGCAGCGGAGACCGGCGGTATCGCCGTTCCCGAGACAGAACAGCAGGCGGTAGAACACGCAGATGAGCAGGGCAGCGGCGCCGTACACGGGCAGCGTCTGTTTCGTGAGCTCGATTGTCTGGCCGGAGTAGTGGAACGTCGCGAGGAACGCCGCCACGCCGAGCAGGCCGATCGCGGTATCGATGATCGCTGCCACCGCTCGGAACGACGGGGGTGCGACCGGGGCATTGCAGTAAATCGCCGCGTCCACGGACGACTTCGTGTGCGCGCCGTCCGCCATGAAGTCGAGCTTTGGCTGCTCGATCCGCTCTCGTTTCGGGCGAGGCGCAGGCCGCGGCGGTTCCCGCCGCACAGGGGCTGCCGCGGTGCGCGGAACTTCCTGCGGGCCAAACAACGAGGGCTGTATCGCCGGGCCGCGCGGATTCGCGGGCGCAGGCGCCACTGCCGGCCGCGGCACCACATGCAGCCGCGGCTCCGCTGCGGGAGCCGCCGATCCGTTTTCCGTGTGCAGCGCCGGAGCTGTGGCCGAGCGGAGCGGCGGGTGCGGGTCCGTAATCGGGCCCCGTGCGGAGGACTTCAGCCGCCGCCCACACCGGTGACACCGGTGGTCATCGTCTTCATTAGTGGCTCGGCAGTACGGGCAATACATAACCGTCCGAATCGGCAGAAACCGACCCAGAATCTAAATAACATTTTTAGCCGAAAATGTCACGAACAATTTTGCGGGGTTCAGCTTACGCGTATCTTCAGCCTCTTCTCGAGGTAGTCGCGGCTGATCCGGGCACTCTCGATGGGAGGCCGCTGCGGCGAGGAGTCGAGCTCGACCGTCAGCCACCCGCGCCAGCCGATCGAATCCAGATGCGCCTTCAGTCCCGGAAAATCAACACCGCCATTTCCGAGCGGAAAGAACAGCGGACGCGTCATCGCCTCATGCCGGTCCTCGCGATGCCGAGCGCCGCCCCGGTGCTCAGGCGCGACATCCTTCATGTGGAACTCGACAATCCGGTGTCCCAGCGAGCGAGCCAGCTCGACCGGATCGATTCCCGCCAAAGTGATATGTCCCGTGTCCAGCACGAACCACACGTGCCGGGGATCGGTGTTGCCAAGCACCGAGTCGATCTCGCGCCGGTTCTCGAGCTGCGACCACATGTGGGCGTGGACGGCGAATTTGATGCCTTCCCCGGATGCGCGGCGGCCGATCTCGTTCAGCACGGCAGCCATATGCCTGAGATCCTCGGCCGTCGTGCCTTCGGGCCGCCGGGGGCCGGTGTTTATCTTCAGATGAGTGCAGCCAAAACGGCGAATGAAGCGGACCAGCCTCAAATGCTCGTCGATTATGCGCTCGTGCCGCGTTGGATCCTCGAAGTGCATCTCCATCGGACCGCTGTTCGAGATGGTCACGAACCTCACACCGATTTCGTCGATCTTCCGCTGCAGTTCCTCGGCGCGGTCGGCATAGTCGACGAAGTAGTGGTAAAACGATTCGACGTTTCGGTAGCCCGCGGCTCGCGCCTCGCGGAACGAGAGGAACACGTCCTTCTCCCATCCGCCGCGGGTGTTGGTCGTGATGCCGATGCGATAGCGGCTGTCCGCCGCCTGGGCCGCCGCTGTGCTCGCGCAGGCGGCGACAAACTCACGTCGCGTGATCATAGTTACGCTACACTCATCTCAGTCCTGTGACTCTGCCCGACCGCTTCCGTGCCGAGATTGCCCGCGCCGCCGAGCGACTCGACCATATCACAGAACAGCAGGCGCGGGAACCCTACCGCGCCCGATCCTGGACGCGCAAACAGGTGCTCGGGCATCTGGTCGATTCCGCCGTCAACAATCACAACCGCTTTATCCGCGCCTCGCTGCAGGACGAGTACACCGGCCCCAGCTACGAACAGCAGGGCTGGGTAGACCGGCTCGGCTGGGCGGAGGCGCCGTGGGCCGACATCCTGCGCTATTGGCGGACATACAACGAGGTGCTCCAGCGCGTCGTCTCGCGCATTCCGCCGGAAAAGTATGGTGTGCGTTGCGCCATCGGCGGGACCGAGGGCGAGTTTACGCTGCAGGGCCTGATCGAGGATTACCTGACACACATGAGCGCGCATGTGGACCAGATCTGCGGCCGCGCCGCATCCGCCTGAGTACTGGTCGTCTCTAGCCGCCCCCGACGAACATAACAACTTCCACCTGCGCGCCTGGCCGCACCACCGCGCGCTCCCAATCCTGCTTGCGCACGATCTCGCGGTCCAGCTCCACGGCTACCCGTTCCGGCGGTACGGCAATGTAGCGGAGCAGCCCGAGTACCGTGATGTTCTCGGGCACTTCCCGCGGCTCACCATTCAAAACGATCTGCATGCCCAGACGCCACCAGCTTACTCGCCCGCCAGCGCGCGCACGACGCGCTCGATCCCGCGCACCACGCGCGCCATCCGATCGTAATCCAGCTTGTCCGGCGTATCCTCCGCGCTGTGGTAGTACGGGTAACGGTATGGTGCCGTATCCGTCACCATGATTGCCGGATACCCGTGCTGCCAGAACGACCAGTGATCGGACCAGCCGACTCCCGGAATGACTGCTGGCGCGGCTATCCCCTCGCTCGGAAACCTCGTCGTCTCACGAAACACCCGCATGCACTCGCGCAGCAGCGAGCGCGAGCCCGGGTTCCCCACGAAGCCAATGAAATTCGCCGTAGTGGGATACGTTCCGGCCGGGAACGGGTACACCTGGCTGCCGGGCTCGTCAGAATAATACCCGATGGTCTCGAGCGACAGCATCGCCGTAATCTTGTCGCCGCGTTCCCGGCATCGCCTCGCGTAGACGAAGCTCCCCATCTCCGGACCCATGAAGAAGGGCGGCTCCTCGTTGGGGAATAGCACGAACCGAACAGTCCGCCTCGGCTTTGCGTCCTTCAGCACGCGCGCGAGTTCGAGCACGGCCGCGACGCCCGACGCGTTGTCATTCGCTCCCGGATACGGACCCGCCGTATCATAATGGGCGCCCACGACGACGACCTCGCCCGAACTCCCCGGAATCTCCGTCCGGATATTCCGATACCTGAACGCCCCGACAGTGTATGGCAGCTCCGAGGTGGTGTACCCGAGCGCGGACAACGTCTCGCAAAGGTACTCAGCAGCGATCTCGATGCCGGTCTCGGCCGTGCGAGCACCGATGTCACCGGCCAGCGTCCGAACGTGGCGGCGCAACTCCTCGCGTGTCCGCATTTCGTCAGCGGTCAGCAGCGGCATGGCCCCGCGCCACGAATGCCCCGGCATCTCGACCATACAGAGAAGGCCTCCCAGGACGGCGAGTCCAGCGACTCCAATGCCGAGGAGCCCAAACAAAAGCTTCAGAGGACTTCGCGAATCCACGCGAGCAGATCGCAATCGATCTCATCACGGCACTCGTCGAGACCGTGCCGGCACCCCGGGTATAGCAGTATCTTCTTCGGCTCACCGGCGCGCGCGTAAAGGTCGCGCGAGCAGCGATCCGGCAGGACCTCGTCCGCCGCGCCATGGATGAACAGGACCGGCTTGCCTTTGAGATCGACCACGGATTCGGCCCCGGCGGCCTGGGTGCTGAGTGCCGCAACGCCCGCCACGTTTGGTGCCTGCGCCCCTGCCGTGATCACCACTGCCCCGCCAAAGGAATGTCCGACGAGCAGCACGCGTTTGCGCCCCATCGCTGCCAGGCAGCCGATTCCCATGAGCACATCCAGCACGCAGGCGACGAGATCGCCCGGCAGGCGATACGCCACCTCGAGCGAAGTCACCCCGTCGTGCAGCAACTGGCGTGCAAGCCGCGGGTAGAGGCCGCCTGCCGGACCGCCCCAGCCGCCCCCGGCGCCGAATACCCAGAGCACTGCTGCATCGCCCCGCTCGGCCGCATGCACACGGCAGGAGATCACACCCTGATTGGTCTTCAGATCGAGATGATGAACGCCGTCGGGCTGCTCAGCCTCGGAGATCTCTACCAGCTCGAGTGACCACTCGCTGCTTCCCTCGCCTCCCCGGCGCGGCACGGTCGCTTACTGCTTCACGTCATCAGAGAACTGTGGCGGTTTCGCCGGAACCGTCCACAACATCACGCGCCGGCCGTCAATATCCGCCGTCCGCTCCGGCTTCCACTCGCCCATGTCGAATGCGTGCGACACCACGCGCGTGCCCGGTTTCAGCTCGCGCAGCAGCTTCGGACGCAGCTTCATGTTCACGGAGGACAGCAGGTACATGGTCACGACAGTCGCCTTGCCCAGGTCCGCCTTGAACAGGTCGCCCTGGCGAAACTCGACCAGGTTCGTGACGCCCGCCTGCTTCGCGTTCTCACGGGCTTCGGCGATGCGCTCCGGATTGATGTCGATGCCGATCCCGTGCGCCCGATATTTCTGGGCCGCTGTGACTACGATTCGCCCGTCTCCCGAGCCCAGGTCAATGACGAAATCGTCTTTGGTCACATTGGCCATGCGCAGCATCTCGTCCACAACCTCCTGCGGCGTCGGGACGAAGGGCACATCGGGTGCGCGCTCGGGAGCAGCCGCCTCCTGAGCGGCGGCCGCGGAAATGAACACCAGCAAGAACAGGCAGGGAAGCAACAGAGTTCGCATAGGTCACCAGTGTAGCTCCGGACCGCGAAAGCTGGCATACGGCCACTCCGCTACACTGTGACGGGATGGATCAGGACCAGCTCCGCCGGCTGCTCGAGGACGTCCGCGCGGGAGCCACCGATATAGATGGCGCGCTCGACCGCCTGCGTCACCTGCCCTTCGAGGATCTTGGCTTCGCCAAGATAGACCATCACCGCGCACTGCGCCACGGCATGCCCGAGGTCGTGTTCGGGAAAGGAAAAACGACCGAACAGATCGCCGAAATTGCCGACACCGTTCTCAGCCGTTCCAGCAATCTCCTGATCACGCGCACGATCGCCGAAACCGCGGACCTCATCCGCGAGCGCTATCCGGAGGCGGAGTACTTTCCGCTGCCTGGCGCCGTTCGTGTCTGGCGCGACCGAACGATTCGCGGCAAGGGCACCATCGCGGTCGTGTGCGCCGGTACGAGCGATCTGCCGGTCGCCGAAGAGGCCCGGCTCACCGCTGAAGTGATGGGCAACCACGTTGACAGCATCAGCGATATCGGCGTGGCCGGAATTCATCGCCTGATGCACAATCGTGAGCGCCTCACGCGCGCCCGGGTAGTCGTCGTGTGCGCCGGTATGGAGGGAGCGCTGCCGAGCGCCGTAGGCGGCCTTGTCGCCTGCCCCGTGATCGCCGTTCCCACCAGCGTCGGCTATGGCGCCAGCTTCCATGGCCTCGCTGCGCTGCTCGGAATGCTGAACAGCTGCGCAAGTAACGTGACCGTCGTCAACATCGACAACGGATTCGGCGCGGGGTATGTCGCCAGCCTGATTAACAGGCTGTAGCGGCAGGCGCCCGGGCGCGAGAATCACTTCCCGCGCCCGAGGCACACGGAACCGCCTAAAACGCGAGGCGCAGCCCGAACCGGAACTCCCGCGACCTGCCGATCGCATCCGCCGACGAGCCCGATTGCGTGGAGAGCACCTTTCCGAAGTTCGAGCTGTTCGCGTTTCCGTTCGGCGCCGCGAAATGCGGCGTGTTGGTGAAGTTGAACGACTCGGCGCGGAATTCCAGTTTGAGGTTCTCGGTCAGCCGGAAGTTACGGAACAGACTCGCGTCCAGGTTCACGACGCCAGGTGCGCGCATAGTGTTCCGGCCCACGGTGCCGAAGCGGGGCCCTGTCGGCCGGGCGAACGCGCTCGTATCGAAGAACGTGCCGTCGTCACCCACGAGACCCGGTTTCGCTACCTCGAGCTTCACCTGGTCCGGCGTCTGCGCATTGCCCGGCATGTTCAGCGACGCCCCGGAGGCGCTC
>DASSSG010000485.1:0-2903 GCA_035708545.1 Bryobacteraceae bacterium
AATCACATGGTGCAGCTTGATCAACGTGATGCCGTCCTCGATCCATAGGCGCCGCCATATCAGCGGTTTGATGCCCTCCAGTTCAATTCGAAGGCAATAGAGATTCGGTAGAGCGACCTGGGCTCTGGCCATAGTGGGTTCGTCAATTCCGGGGCGGGGGAGAGTTGATCTCGTCGGTGAATCGCTCTTCCTCCAAGGCGAGATACACCGCGGCATCGAGACGCTCGAGGAGCTGTTGCAGCGTTTCACCAGGTCGTCGAACGAGAGCGGCAAGCATGTTGTGCTCATCGTTTGCAACGGCGGCGCATCGAATGGGTCCGATGGTCCCGATCGAGATCTGAGGCCCATCACCCTCCAGGAACGCCTCCAGGTTGGGCAGGGCCAGGCTTCCTGCCGCGGACGGTTGCGGCAGTTCAGACGGGACGATCTTCGCGTTTACGCGGCGAGTCGATCCTGGCTTTGCTTTTCGACGGCGAGATTCCATGGCAGCAGCTCCGCGATCCGATTGATCGGATGTTCGGTGATGCGCTCGAGCACTTCTCGCAAGTAGGCTTCGGGATCCAGGCCGTTCAATTTTGCAGTGCCGATGAGGCTGTAGATCGCCGCGGCGCGCTCGCCGCCGGCATCCGATCCCGCGAACAGATAGTTCTTGCGACCGAGGGCCACTGCCCGCAACGCGCGTTCGGCGGCGTTGTTGTCGATCTCGATGTGGCCGTCGTCGCAATAGCGCACGAGCGCTGTCCAGCGCGACAGTGCATAGCGGATCGCGACCGCGAGCGCTGATTTCGCCGAGACCTTGGCCAAGGTGGCCTCGAGCCAGGTCCTGAGCTCACTCAGCATCGGTCCCGCCCTCGCTTGTCGCGCCGCGCGCCGTTCATCCGGTGGCCGGCCGCGAATCGCCTCTTCGATCTCATAGAGCGCCCGAATCCTCGCGAGCGCTTCGGCCGCAACGGGTGAGCCGTTCGACTCGTGAATGTCGAAGAACTTGCGCCGCACGTGGGCCCAGCAGGCCGCCTCGGTGATGCGCCCGGCTTCGTAGAGCCGATCGAATCCCGCATAGGCATCGGCGTGCAGAACCCCGGTGAAGTTCTTCAGGTGCGATTCGGCGCGCTCGCCTTTGCGATCCGGCGAATAGCGGAAGAAGACCGCCGGGGAAGCTTCCTCGGCCCAGGGCCGACCGTCGCGCACGTAAGTCCAGAGCCTGCCGGTCTTGGTGGAGCCGCGCCCGGGCTCCAGCACCGGCACCGGCGTGTCGTCGCCGTGCAGGTAGCCGGCCTCCAAGGTGTAGCGGGCGAGCGCCTCGACGAGCGGCTCCAGGAGCGCGGCCGCCCCGCCCACGCAATCGGCGAGCGTCGAGCGCTCGAGCTCCACGCCCTGGCGCTCGTAGATCTGCGACTGGCGGTACAGCGGAAGATGATCGGCGTACTTGCTCACCAGAATGTGAGCGAGCAGCCCGGGCCCGGCAATGCCGCGTGCGATGGGGCGCGTCGGCGCCGGCGCCTGCACGATGCGCTCACATCGACCGCAGGCGAACTTCGGACGCACGTGCCGCACGACCTTGAAGCTCGCCGGCGCGTACTCCAGCACCTCGGCCACGTCTTCGCCGATGCGGCGCATCGGCACGCCGCAATCGCTGCAGGTGCACGCGATCTCGTGTACGACGCGCTCGCGCGGCAGGTGCGCCGGTAACGGCCGGCGAACGGGCTTCTCCTTCGGAGCCGGGCGGGCCGCGGGCGATTCCTGCCGAATTGTTCGCGCGGCGCGATTGGCCTCCAGGTCTTCCAGCACGAGCTCTAGCTGGCCGATTTGGCGATCGAGTTTCTCCGAGGAGCGGCCGAACTGAAGACGCTTGAGCTTCGCGATGAGGAGCTTGAGCCGCTCGATCTCGTGATCGCGATCGCTGAGCTGCGCCCGCTGGTCGAGAATCAGGCGCTTGAGCGCTTCGATGTCGTTCGGAAGATCGCGGGCTTCGAGCACAGCGCGAGTCTATCGAGTGTGCCTGCGCGAGTGAAGAGCTTTTGCGTGATCGCGCCGATTTTTTTTGCATTCACGCGAGCGCGATGAATCAGCACGCGAGCTGCGGCTCCCATGTTCTCGCCGGCCGACGCCAATCGATGCCTTCGAGCAGCATCGAGAGTTGCGCGGCGCTGAGCGATACCGCTCCGCCCTGCGCCTGCGGCCACACGAAGCGGCCACGCTCGAGCCGCTTGGCGAAGAGACACAGCCCCGTCCCATCCCACCACAGCACCTTCACCCGATCACCGGCTCGGCCGCGGAACACGAACACGTGGCCCGTGAACGGGTTCTCGGAGAGTGCCGCCTGGACTTGCGCGGCGAGCCCATCGAAGCCCTTGCGCATGTCGGTCACGCCAGCGGCGAGCCAGATCCTGGTCCCGGCGGGCAGTGTGATCATCGCCGGGCGCGCAGGGCTTCGAACACCACGCGCAACTGCTCGGCCTCGACCTGACCCAGCACCTTGACCCGCGCTCCACCGATTTCTATTTCGATCGAGCCTGAAGCGACAGCGCTCACGGTGGAACGTATCGGCTCGACCCTCGCCGCCGTCTCCGAAGCGGCCTCGATCACCGTGATCGGCACGAGCTGCGTGCCGGGTCTCCGCCGTCCTTGCCGAGCTTGATGCTTGGAGATCCAATTGCGCACCAGATTCGTGTTGAATCCGTGCGCGAGCGCCACGGCCGAAACGGAAGCGCCCGGAACCAGGCACTTCTCGACAATCGCGCACTTGTGCTCTTCGCTGAAGAAACGCTTCCCGTTGCGGGTAACGCGCAGCAGTCCGGGAATCGGGGGAGTCTTGGCCTTCATAGTGTCCACTACCGTTGCGTAATGGACACTATCGACTACTCAGCGGCAGTGGGAGAAGATGGCCCAGACCGGACGCTTAC
>DASSSG010000486.1:0-4376 GCA_035708545.1 Bryobacteraceae bacterium
ACTGCTCCGAACTGATTCCTGCGGAACGGCGGTATCGGGGCTGTGGGCGAATCAAAGAAATTGCGTGCATCGAGCTCGCTGTTGCGCACGAATTCGAAGATCGAGCCGTGCAGGGCATTCGTGCCGGATCGCGTGACCGCACTGATTACTCCGCCCGCACTGCGCCCGTAAGCAGCGCTGTACGAATTCGTGAGGACGCGAAACTCCTGCAGCGTGTCGACCCCGAGCAGGACACCGGCAGCGCTGCCGGGCGTGTTGTTGTTGGCGTCGTTGATGTCGGTACCGTCGAGCAGAAAGCTCACCTGGCTCGGACGGTTGCCGCCGATGACGAGCTTCGTACCCGGCCCGCCCGAATCCGATGTCCGCCGCGACGGAGCGACACCCGGCTCCAGCAGCGCCAGTTGCGCGAAGTCGCGGCCGTTCAGGGGAAGCTCGCGAATGGCTTCGGTCTCCATAACGGCGGACAGCGCGGCGTTGCGGACGTCAACGAGCGGTGCGTCGGCAACCACAACTGTCTCGCTGGCGACCGCTCCCACGCTGAGCGTAAGATCGAGTACCGCCTCTCGGCCAACCGTGAGTTGAATACCCTGCCGGCGCTCCGTGCGAAATCCCTCGAGACGCGCCGTCAGCTCGTACTCGCCAGGTGGGACCCGCGAGAACACGTAGCGGCCATTCGCGTCTGTTCTCGAGGACCGCCTGCTGCCGGTCATATCGCTGTGGAGCACGAGTTCGACCTTGCGCAGAATTCCACCGCTGGTGTCCGTAATGGTTCCCACCAGTTCCGCGGTGTTCATCTGCGCACACAGCGGCACGACGAAACACAGCAGTATGATCGCAGCCCTAACGAGCACGGGAAGACACCTTTCCTGAAGCGGCAGGCGGGGACGCCTCGACGGGCCTGGTTGATCTTCTGCCACGGGCGAGCACGATCGCCCGCTCATCCTTTATTGGTTCGGTCCAGGCGATATAGATTCGCCCGGGTTCTTCGAATGCGAGAGTCGGGTACGACGCGCTGCCTTGCGCGTTGGCGATACGCAGCAGCGGAGATAGTCGCCCTTCGGCGTCGATCTCGCGGTAGTATGCGCCGATCGGTCCCCAGCCTTCTTTTTCTCTTGTCGCGCGGCCCTGGAAGACGAGCGCCAGACGGTCGCCTGCCCGCTGCAGCACGGGATGGTTCGGGTCAATGACCTCGCCGCCGGTGAGATCGTGCCGGCTCGAAAATGTCTGGGCGATATCATCGGACGTGGCGAGGTACAGACGTGGCTGCTGGTCGCGCACGGTGTGCCAGCTGACGAACAGGCGGTCGCCGATCGTCGCCATAGTCGCGCCCGAGTGCGGGCAGCCGTTGAGAGCCCAGTTGTCTTCCGCCACCCGCCGCGCCGATCCCCACTCGGCGCCGCCATCGCGAGAGGCCGCGACATAGATGTCGCGAATGTTGCCGTCCTGAACTCCTCTCCAGGACACGTAAACGGTCTGGCCGCTGCCGAAAGCTATCGCCGGTCGGCAGCAGGGACACACGTCGAGCGACACCCGCTGTGCCGGCTCAAACGATGCGCCTCGATTCGCGGAGCGTGCGATATAGACAGCCGAACTGCCGGCGCGGCCCTGGCCGCGATCGCGGCTGTCGAGCCATGCGGCATAGATGACTCCCTGTGGCGAGACGTTCATCGTGAAGAACGACTGCGACGCGGAGCTCGAAGCATCCACGTCGATCGCTTTCGTGAAGCTCTCGCCCCAGCCGGGCGAACGCGCGAATCGCAGAGCCGAACCATCACCGCCGCCTCGGCGCGTCTGCCATAAGCAATAGAACTCGCCGCGGCTGCGCACCTGCATCTGCGGGCTGCTCTCCCCGTGCGAAGAGACCTCGCCAGGCACGTCGTTCACGCGTATCGCTTCTTCGAAACTGTCCCCGCCGTCGAACGAGGTCTCGACCCAGAGATCTCCGTTGTCAACCTTCATCAGAGACAGCGCACCCGACGCGCGCACCGAGAGCACGGGATCGCGGCCTTTGCTGACGATCCGCGGTTTACTCTCAAACTGAACGGAGGACTGGAGCGCGCAGAGCGCGACTACGGCGAGCAGCAAACCTGCCACCGGTAACTTCATGAGCGGACACTCCTGGGTACGAGAGACGACGCGCGCCCTTCGCGCAGACCCCCAGTGAAGGGCTAGAGTTCGCTGAGAACTTCGTGGATTCTGCTCGGTGAAGTCGGTGGAGGCCGCTGATGCAGCGCCGATCCGATGACGGTCTGACGCACCTGAGCGGTCTCAGGCCGCGCCGCTTCCGAGTCTCCGGTGGCGCGCTGGTGCGCTGTCGAGCGCCTTGTCAGAAAGAGAACGGTGGTCCCTGAAGCAGGGACGCCCGGACACCGCTTGCCGCACAGGGCAGGCACGGAAAAAGTGGGGCCGGCGGTACGTGCGCGCTGCTTCTTGCAGCAGCAGCTGCGGCTCTTCCGGCAGCAGGACATGCCGGTTTCGGGAGAGCCTGCCGACAACGCGCCGGCCAGCGGCGCGGCGCACACAGCAGACAGAATCAGTGCGACGAGCCCGGCTGTCGATCGATACAGCCGGACGCGCCACTGGCTGTTGCTGCAAGCGCGCATTGAATCAGGATACATCGCCGCGCGCCCGTCTTGATCTGGCCACGGCGAGGGCCGGTCGTTATGCGGACCGAGTCCGTCTGATTCCGCCAGTAAAGTCCGTTTCTCGGAAACTGGGCCGCAGCCAGGCTTTGCGAAGTGTATCCGGATTTTCGCGAATCGGACCGGAACCGTCGCAAATATTGCCATCAGCCGCACCTGCTGCCACATCATGCTTCGGAGCAGGCTACTCGCACCAGGACAGCGAACGGTGATCAGCAAGGACTTACATGACAGGTCACTGCCAATCTATGCTTCCGGCACTGCCAGTTTATGGTTCAAGGCACATTTGCGCTCGCTGGAGCTGCAAAACTCACGGGCCAGAGGCCAGCGCCACAGGGTAGCCCTGATCTGCTGTAGCTGAAGTGTCTCGACCGCCCCGTTGAGAGTCGCCATCTCGTTGTCCGCTCGCTGACGGTCACGGCTCGGAAACGCGACGTGCAGGCCCAGCGATGCCGGTTCGTGGGCGACTTCCCTCTGTGGGTATGAGCCGCCAGTATCATTCCCAACTTGCTGACGCGCGGCTCGGAAACCGCACTTGAATAAGAAGCCAGATCGAAAGCACGAGAAACCACCCGAGAGCGGCGACGGTCGCGACGTATTCCGGTTCCCAGCCTGGAACGGTACCCGGACCCACCGAGCGTTGACCCCAGATCGCAGCGACGAGCACGGCGACAGAAGTTCCCCCCGGAACGAAGTGCCTCGTCCTTATGAGACACATTGCCACGACCAGGCACCAGAGCGTGGCGGCCAATAAGAAGGAGTATTCCGCCGTGAAACCGGTCTGGTTACCCGTCGTGATGTCGTCGAACGCAAGGAACGTGAGCATTACGACGGCGAGAGTGACGACCGCGAGAGAAAGGCGAGAGCAGGGTCGAATGATCTTCTCCTCCTGGCGCCTGCCATCGTACTTCAATTCGCCCAGCGGGTCCACGCCGCCACTCGTGGGATGCTTATGGTCATGCGGCGCCTCGCTGTCATCGTGGTCCTGATAATCGCGTTCGTCCTCACCGCACAGCAGAAACCGGAGGATGCGACGCGGCCGGCAACGCCGCCGGAGCCGCCGGCTCGCCGGGCTGTGCGGGGCATGCGCGGAGCCGTAGCCGCCGGCAGCGATGCGGCCCTCGAGGCGGGCATGCGTACGTTTCATCGCGGCGGCAATGCAGTGGATGCCGGTGTCGCGACCATGTTCGCGGCCTCGATCTCGGAATACTCGCATTTCGGGTTCGGCGGCGAAGCACCGATCCTGATTCGCGCGCGGGATGGAAGAGTTTGGTCGATCGCGGGAGTGGGCACGATGCCGAAGCTCGCGACCGCGGAGTTGTTTCGCAGCCGGACGCTGCGGGCCGGCGAAACCCAAACGATCGAGCCCGGCGGACTGAAGAACATGGTTCCGGTAGCGGGTCTGATGCCCGCCCTGGTCCCAGGCATGGTGGACGCCGGCCTTGTCGCACTCAAGGAGTTCGGCACCCGCTCGTTTGCGGACGTGATCGGGCCCGCGATCGAGCTGGCCGACGGCATGCCGATTGACGAAACGCGGGCTAATTCGATTTGGCGCAGCCGCAAATTCTTCGAGCTCTGGCCGACGTCGAAGGCCGTGTTTCTCCGCGACGGCCGGCAGCCGATGCCCGGAGACATTCTGGTTCAGAAGGACCTCGCACGCACCCTGCGCGCGATGGCCGATGCCGAAGCGCGGGCGCTGGCTGCCGGCGCCGGCCGTGGCGCCGCGATCGAGGC
>DASSSG010000487.1:0-5440 GCA_035708545.1 Bryobacteraceae bacterium
CGATCAGAGCGACGCACAGCACGCTGCGGCCCGGGCGATACCCGGCAGAGCGGAAGCCGAGCTGAACCGTGGTCCGGACCTGCGCGTGTGGTCTCGAGATCCTGCCGCGCAGCGCGAGCAGAGCCGCGACGAGAAGGAGACCGGCGCCGGCAAAGAAGCCCGCAGGCGGCGGCGCGAATAACGCCGAGATCCCGGCAACCGCGAACGCGCTCGCGATCGTAAGTGTCCATCGCGCAGCGCCTGCTGCGCTGCCAGCCATGAGTTCCCTGGGGGCGAGCTGTTCCAGCTTCCGCAACGCCAGCGCCAGGAACGCCGCCGCCATGACCAGCCCGCCGGCGATTCCGATCGCGAGCGGTGACGGCGTCACGTGCATCGTGAGATCGGTCTGCCACCACGAGCGGAGCCGCGCCAGCACGAGCGCGCCATACAGGAGCGCGCCGACGCTGCCGATCACAGCCCCCGCACAGGCGACGAGCAGACCTTCGGTGAACATCAGCCGCCGGATCAGGGCGGGCGAGAGCCCTACGGCTCGCAGCAGGCCGATCTCGCGGGCGCGCTGCTCGATGCCGAAACGAAAGAACAACCCGGCGAGGAGCAGCGCCGACACGACGAGGAAAAAGCTGAAGTACGCGAAGTACTCGCCGAAATCGGTGGACCCGCGGGCGGCAGCGAGCGCCTGCCGGCGCACGTCCTGCACGCTGAAGCCGAGTTCGAGCGGATCGATTGCGGCTTTGAGCTTCTCGCGGATATCACGATTCACGCGAATCGACGTGAGATGCCCGAACCGCGATCCCCAGAGCTGCTGGCCTGTCTCGAGCGGGACGAAGGCCTTTGGCGCGGTGCGGTACCGATCCCAGTAATCCTCGTCGATTTTGCGGATCCGCTTCAGGTCCATCGGGAACGGCGGGTCCCAGTCGGACAGGCTGTTGGTGTCCGAGATGCCGGGGTAGTCGGGCGCGAGATCGCGGTCGCCGCCGAGGCCGGACATCGGCACGATACCTGTGAACGGCAGCGTGGCGGACTTCGTGAGCAGACGGCCGGACGGATTCCACACGTAGTATTCGAACGTGATCGGATCGCCTTGTTTGGGATGAAGCTCGCGATAGGCCCACTCGTTGAGGCGGATACCGGGATAATTGCCGATCGCGGTCACGAGCGAATAGGGGATCTCGCGTTCGCCGCTGCGGATGGTGTTGGCGAGGTACGTGAAGATGGGCGTGTTCTCGGGTTCAATCGCAGCTGTCTTCGCGGCCAGTTTGTCCGGCAGAATCATCGCGGATGATTCGACGATGTTGCCTCGCAGCTTCAGCCCGAGATCCTCGAGCTCGAAATGGCGGCGGATGTGATCGGCGGGGGAGCCGGCCGCCAGGAACGCGTTGATCCTGCCCTGCTGCTCGAGATCGCGCTGGAGGCGGCGGAGCGGCACGAACGCCGCCAGCGCGGGGCCCGGCTTCGGCTGGAGAGCGAAGTCCCCCATGGCTCGCGCGGGCAGGACGGCCTTAAAGGTAAAGCGCGTCGTGCGTACCGACTCGTCTTTGCGGCCGTGCAGGGTTTCCGCAGGAATTGCAGACGGCTTGCCGATGCGGATCTGTATCGAATCGCCGACCTCAGGTGCGAGCTCACGCGCGAGTCCCTCGCTCATCAGGAGTTCGCGATGTTGCGGCGCGGCGGCGTCGCGCGCGTGAAACCGCCAGAAGCGCTCGTCCATGCCATAGACGGAGACGCGCGCGGCACGGCGGCCGCTTTCGTCGTGAATGGCCATGCCCTCGAGCACGATCAGCGGCGCGCCCGTCGCGAGCTGCTCGCGAAAGAAGTTCGTGGAGGAGGCAACGAACGCAGTGTTGCCCAGCCGCTGCAGCATCAGCTCGCCGAGACTGGCGCGGACCGAGTCGCCGACCACGAACGCCCCCGCGAGCACCGCAACCGCGATCGCGACCCCGGCGGCGACGGCCACGTGGGTGCGCCAGTACCAGGCGATGCTCCGGCGTATCAGGAGCCGCGGAGTCATTGTGCCCTAACCAGCGTGCCCTCCCGCAGCTCGAAACGCTGCGAGAAGTGAGCGGCCAGCGCGGCGCTGTGGGTGACGATCACGAGCATCCTGTTCCTGCCGATATCAAGCAGAAGCCGGGCAACGGTTTCCGCCGACGCGGCATCGAGGTTGCCCGTCGGCTCGTCACCAAGCACGAGGTCGGGCTGACGGATCAGCGCACGCGCCAGTGCGACGCGCTGTTTCTCCCCACCCGAGAGCTGGGCGGGCAGGTGGTAAATGCGCGCGGCGAGCCCGACGCGATCGAGAAGCTCGCGCGCGCCTGTATCCGCGGTGCGGTCGCGATTAACCAGCGTGGGTACGAGGACATTCTCGAGCACGGTACATTGCGGCAGCAGTGCGTGATCCTGAAACACGAAACCGATATGGCGATTTCGAAACGCCGCCTGCTCGCGTTGGTTCAGCGTGAACGGATCCACGCCATTCAGGGTCACAGTTCCCGAGGTCGGCGCGTCGAGCGCGCCGAGTATGTGCAGCAGCGTGCTCTTACCGCTTCCCGAGGGCCCCATGACCGCGATCGCATCGCCCGGAACGAGGCGCAGATTCACGCCGGCGAGTACGCGCAGAGGGCCGGCTCCGGTCACGTAGTCTTTCGAGACGTTCGTGACCTCCAGGCCCGCGCCGCTCACCTGCCGGCGGCCCCCTTATGGTCTCTGTGCTGGACGTGCTCGTAGACCTCGAGCGTGCGATGCGCCATACGAGCGATGCTGTGGTGCTCGCGCACTCCCGCAAAACCATCCTCGCCGAGACGGAGGCGCAGGTCGGGTTCCGCCTTCAGCGTCCGCAAGGCCTCAACAAGCCCGTCGGAATTGTCGAAAAGCACTCCGCCGCCGGTGCGGGCGAGAATCTCGGGATACGCTCCCGCGCGGGGTTCGATGACGGGAGTACCGTTCGCCAGCGCTTCCAGGACAAACAATCCTTTGGGCTCGTTATACACGCTCGGCACTGACAGCACATCCACGGACTGAAGGAAGCGAATCTTGCCCTGGCGATCGGGTGAGCCATGATAGCGGAACCGGTCGCCGAGCGCTCGTTCAATACCCGCGAGGTAGGTCTTGTGTTCCGACGGCACGAACCCCGCGGCTTCGAGCCTCACGGCTCCGTCCAGCCGCCTGACGGCGTCCGCAAGAACGTGCAGCCCCTTCTCCGGCGCGATCCGCGCGAAGTACCCGATGCGAAACGTATCGCCGGCCGGCCGGTCTACCCAGCCGTGCCCCTCGAGGTTGATTCCGAGTGGGACCGTTTCGATGCGCGAGCGCGGGATCGAAAGGTACTCGGACATGAAATCCGCATAGTATTCACTAACGGCGATGAAGGCATCGACATAGCCGAGGTTCTGCCGGATCAACGCAAGGGCTTCCGATCGCCACGGCTCTCGCAGTCCTTCGAGGAACAGGTCCTCGCCCTGGAGGGTGCAACACACCGGCCGATTCAAAGCTTCACGAATCGGCTTTGCCAGTCCGATGAGCAGCGTGTATGGAAGATCGACCACGTCGGGCGCGGATTCGGTCTTCAGCCAGTCGATCAGCTTACGAACTTCCCTGCGGAGGAGACCGTGTTCGCCGCGGAGCGTGGACACAGTGAGTTCGCCGAGCAGTTTCGGAGCCACCGGAATCGAGCCTGAGCTGACCCTGCGCAGCAGCCACGGCGAGTCCCACAGGCGATCGAAGACGGCCGGCAGATGGCGAAACAGAGACCAGTGTTGCTGCAGGTAGACACTGATGCCGCCGAGGAAGACCCGCGGGTAGCTGACGTTCTCTTCGTCAGTGAGTGTGGGTGTGTAGACGGGCACGAGCAGAACGTCATGCCCCTGGCGGATCAGTTCGGCGGCGAGCGCGTTGTCGCGCAGGCAGGTGCCGCAATACATGCCGCCGGCTCCCGCAGTGAGCGACAAAACACGCATTACGCCACCGCTTCTCGAGCGCGCTGGAAGGCGCGGCGGGCGTAAAGATGGTCGAAGAGGTTGCCTTCGTGCGGCTGGTCCCAGCTGATACGGGTGGTCGGGATCGGACCGAAGTTCAGGCGGCCCGCATTCGATGACGTGAGAATCCGCTCCTTCAGGTGTTCGTTATTCGTAATCGCGGTCAGGACCAGCGTGGGCCCAATCGCATCGAGCATCTGATTCTCGGGGACTTCGACAACGCTCGCGAACGGGAACAAAAACTCGCGGTTCGCGAGCGAGTGCTCGGGCGCACAGCGGATGATTGTCGGCAGGAGATACGTGCAGCCGTGGGCCTGCGCGACGCGCGGGCTTCGCCGCCTTGCCGTCACGTCAACGGCTCCGGGTTCCTCAAGCGCCTGATCGATGGTCGCCGAGATGCGCTCGGCCAGGGACGCATCCGCAAAGGGCGCGAGGCGCGCGCGGTCGTCTTCGGCCGGCAGCGGCTCGATCTCGGTGAGGCGTTCGGCGATCGCGTCGGCGATCCTGCCGGCGTGTCGCGGAACCCAGACTCCCGACGCGTTCACGCACGAACGCCCCGAATTGTCCGCAATCGACGTGATAATCACATCGAGGTATCGCTCCCAGTTGTCGATCTCGTCTTCGCCGATCAGCACTTTGCTGTAGCCGGGACCGTGAATCTCGACTCGTGGATCGTTCGCGAATGCCCGCGCCGTGGCTACGTCGCCGAACAGCATGCCGCGGCCGCACAGGCGCAGGATTTCGCCCGCGGCTAAGTGCCCGGCAGGATAGTATCCGAAGACCTCGCGCGGACAGCCAGCGCGGATCAGCGCCTGGATGATGCGGTACGGAGTCCAGGGCTCCGCGCTCCCCGGTTTGAGCACGAGCGGGATCTTCATCGCGATCGCCGGAATCCAGAGCGAGTGCACGCCGGGCGAGTTGCTCGGGAGGATGACGCCGAGCGAGTCCCCTCGGGGGAAGAAGCTGAGCAAGTGTCCGTTCGACTCGGCGTAACCCGTATCGAGCACCGTCAGGTCGAGAGCCCGTGTGAGACCGGCAAGCACGGAATCCACCTCCGCGAGCATGCCGTGGATCTTTGTCATGTTGCGCCGGACCAGCGGATACGGCAGCCCTGTCGTGGCGGAGGTCTGCGCGACGTAATCCTCGGGCGACTGCATGGAATCACCAAGCGGCAGAGAATCGTTGCTGAAGTAACCCGCAGCTCGCTTGCAGATCGCAACCAGATCCGCGACCGAGAGCTCGGCAAGAAGGCGGCGTGTGTCGTGCTGGTCGCGGAGATCGCGGCGGATGAGCCCGGCATTGGCCTGGCTCACTTCCACGAAGGGCTCGCGCGTGCGATGGTGCGGAGCGGTCTGTATATCGAGGCTGCGGTACGGCTCGCCTTTCCGCAGGAGCGGGATATGCAACATCAGTACACCCCTTCGACAACTTTCGTCTGAAAGCGGGAGAACGGGCGCACATTCCGCACGCCG
>DASSSG010000488.1:0-5309 GCA_035708545.1 Bryobacteraceae bacterium
CAGCGGTAGCGTGAAAGTTCCTGGCTGGTATCGGACGCCCAGCGTTTGCGGGCGCGCGCCTCGTCTTCAGCGACGAGCCTGCGCCATTCGGTCACACGCAGATAGCACCGGTAATATCCTTTGCCGATAAGTGCAGGCTGCCGGCCCGCATCTTCGTAGAGCAAAGAATCCTCCGGCGATTCGGAAGCCGCCGGGTTTCCGAACAGCTCGCGATACAGCGTCAGAAACGCTTCGGCCGCGCCCGGCAACCCGCCCACGTGCTGCACGTTCAGCTCGACGAGATAAGGTCCGCGACCCTCCTCGTCCTCGAGCTTCCATCTTTCGCGGTTTTTCGCATCGTCGAGTTCCGGGGGGACGGTGACTCTGGTGAGCTGATCGCGAATGCGCTCGCGTTCGTACTCAGGGTCACGCGTATCGGGCTTCTTTGAGTCGTCCGCCATATCGGGGTCAATGTGCGCGGTACATCATAGCATCAGGTGGCGTGATTGGCTCCCGACTGGGTGTGAAGGGCCGCGAACCGCGAGGGCAAAGACGCTGGTCCCGTTCGTTCGATACGACTCGTGAGCATTCACCGTACACGTAGACTGTACCAGTGATGTCGAAGCGTCGCCAGCGATGCGGCGGACGTTTCCGAACATTTGAAGTGGCGTTGCCGAGCGGCCGCATCACGCGCGTGCGATGGGTTCGGGGTTCGACATTCGCGCCTTGACACATGATCCCGATGTAGAATCCAGCTATGTTCAGAAGAGTATTATTCGCCCGGATCGGCTGGATGACATGGTATGACGGCTCTCGAGCCGGCGATGAGAGACCTGTTCGTGGCGGTAGCTGGAACAGCCAGGGAGTAGGCAGCGAGTTATGCAACTTCAAACGAATTGACACACCAGCCGGCCCTGTGGTTTACGGATTCGCGATCACCCCGGGCAGTGACGATGCGGGCGTGCGCCCAATCAAGCTGGAGCGGATTGATCCGGTCGCCGAGGGGCACGATCGGCTCGACCGAGTGACTGTCATTTTCGTAGCGAGCGATCCAACAGCGCGCGCCGGAAAGCGCCAGCGAATTGTTGGTTGGTACACGAACGCAACCGTTCTCAGGCGCTGGAAGGACGACCCCACGGGAAAGCGGGAGGGCTGCTTCTACAACATGATTTCGAGAGCCGAGAGAGCCGACGAGGCGGTGCTCGTCCCAGTTGCCAGACGACAGTACGTTGTGCCAAAAAGCACCACGGGTGCTATGGGCCAGGCCAATGTATGGTATCCCTACGGGCCTGACGGAGTGCTTCGCAATCCGCGCTGGTTGAAGTCCGCACTGGAGTATGTCGTTGCCTATGACCACACCCGCGACAACCTGCTCGTGAATCGCATGACTCAGCCGACGGACGCCAGCGGAGAACTGACCCGCGCTGGCGGTTTTCAGCCCAACACCGCGATCCGCGAGGCGAT
The DNA here is from genome assembly GCA_035708545.1 of Bryobacteraceae bacterium. Taxonomy (GTDB): domain Bacteria; phylum Acidobacteriota; class Terriglobia; order Bryobacterales; family Bryobacteraceae; genus DASSSG01. The sequence goes on from DASSSG010000488.1 coordinate 1,444, forward strand.
CGAACACCGCGCGATGAGAGTAGTAAAGCGGATCTACACACAGGCCGGCTACAAAGTTGAGGACCACCACCGGACGAAGCCTTACGATTTCTTGTGTGTCAGGGAATCAGAGCGGCGTTATGTGGAAGTTAAAGGCACGACGAGCTACGGTGAACAGATTCCCGTAACTGAAGGCGAGGTGGAATGGGTTGCGACTGCGGATGCTCCTGTTGACCTCTGCGTCGTGCGGTGCATCAAAGTACACGAGGTCAACAAACCGAAGGCGACGGGTGGTGAGGCGATCGTGTACAAGGCGTGGGATCCACGTAAGCATGACTTGCGCCCGGTATCGTACTTATGCCGGCTCTCTAAGGCGTTCGCCGCTACCGTTTAACATCTGCGACGGCAGATTCGAGAGGCCGGTATTCCTCACCAGCGACTGAGCAGGCCGCCGGCGATGCACCCGAATCGTGACCGCCACATCGCCCGATGCGATTATCCGAATATGCGTCTCACGCGCAGACAACTGCTCGCGCTCGCTGCCTGCCGGCCTCTCGGCGGCCGTCTGCGCGCCGCCGAACCGAACGCACCGCTGTTTGAAGAGATTCCGGCCGAGGTCAGCGGCATCCGCTGGATTCATGAAAATGCGATGTCCAAAAAACGGCATCTGCCGGAGACCATGGGCCCCGGCTGCGCGTTCCTCGACTACGACAACGACGGCTGGATGGACATCCTGCTCGTGAACAGCGGCACGTCTTTCTTCTACGAGCCCAAAATACGCCTTGCGCACGCGCTCTATCGCAACAACCGCGATGGCACGTTCACGGATGTGACGGAAAAGGCCGGAATCACCGCGGACATCTTCGGGATGGGCTGCGCCGTGGGCGATTACAACAACGACGGCAACGCGGACGTCCTGCTGACGTCGTACGGGCGCGTTGTGCTGTATCGCAATAATGGCGATGGCACCTTCACCGACGTCACCGCGAAGGCGAAGCTGGACTACAACGGGTGGACGACGAGCGCCGTCTGGTTCGACTACAACAACGACGGGCTGCTCGACCTGTTCCTCTGCAGCTTCGTCGATTACGGGCCGCGCAGCATCACCTGCGGCGACAATCGGCTCGGCCGGAATTACTACTGCATCCCGCGGGTGCTGAAGCCGTCGCTGAGCGTTTTATATCGGAATAACGGCGACGGCGAGTTTGCCGAAGTCAGCAAAGGCACCGATATCGCGCGCGCGATGGGCAAGGCGCTCGGCGTGGTTGCGACCGACATTAACAACGACGGTCTCATGGACCTGTTCGTCGCCAACGATACGGTCCAGAACTTCCTGTTTGCGAACCGCGGAGGCGGCAAGTGGGAGGAGATCGGGCTCGCGGCCGAGGTCGGGTTCAGCGACAACGGACAGGCGCGTTCGGGAATGGGCGTCGATGCCGCGGATCTCGACGGCGACGGCTGGGATGAACTCTTCGTCGCCAACGTCGATCAGGAGATGTTCTCGCTGTACCGCAACAATCGCGACGAAACCTTCTCCGATCTGGCGCACCGGCACAACGTCGCGCAGGCCACTCGCCTGCTGAGCGGCTGGGGACTGAAGTTCTTCGACTGGGACAACGACGGCAACATCGACCTGTTCCTGGCCAATGGCCACCCCGACGACATGATCGAACTCTATTCCCAGCAGGTGCGCTACAAAGAACCGCTGCTGCTGTTCCGCCAGGAAGGCGGCGTCCTTAGAAACGTGAGCGCGCAGGCCGGCCCGGTATTCTCGAAGCACTTCCCCGCGCGCGGCCTTGCCGTCGGTGATTACAACAACGACGGCCGCATCGATGTGCTGATCGGAAACAACGGCGAAGCGCCCGTGTTGCTGAAGAACAACGCGGGCGCCGGCAACCACTGGATCGGGATCCGTCTCGCTGGCGCCTCATGCAATCGGGATGCGATCGGGGCGCGCGTCTGGTGGTCCGCCGCAGGGGTAAAGCGCTCGCGATTGAAAACCAGCGGGGGAAGTTACTTGTCATCACACGATCCGCGGATGGTGCTGGGTATCGGTACGGCCGAGCGGGTAGATTACGTGGATATCCGGTGGCCGGCGCCGAGCCGGCGGGTGGAACGGTTCACCGGTGTGGCTGTTGATCGATATACGACCCTGATCGAAGGCAAAGGAATGCCGCTGCCCGGCGGCACGTCTGTACCCGGCGCGCCATCCTCGGCAAAGCGCGCTAACCTTGACTGATCGCGGAGCACCGATGCCTCCCACTCTCGCAAACGGAAAGATCTGCTACATCGATGTTCCGGCCGCCGACATCGCGCGCTCGGCCGAGTTCTATCAGCGCATCTTCGGCTGGAAGGTGAGGCGACGTGGTGACGGCAGTACTGCATTTGACGACACCACAGGACAGGTGAGCGGCACGTGGAGTATCGGCCGGGCTCCTGCATCGGACCCCTGGGTTGCTCCTGTACATCATGGTGGACAGCGTGGCCGCGACGCTCGACGCGATCGTTAACTACGGTGGCGAGGTCGTGCAGCCGATCGGCGCGAACGCGCCGGAGATACCGCACGATTTCGCGACCCGGGTGGGAATGTGATCGGACTGTACCAGGAGCTTCCGGCGTTTGATTGGAAGTTTCAGTTTCGAGTCCAAGTTGGGGAGCCAACCTTTAGCTTCAACAGTTAAGAAAACAATTGCGCCGTGTCCGCGTGTACGAGTTTTGTACCTGAGGTCTGCTCATCAGGTCGGTAACTCGTTGATACCGATCCGGGTAGTGCGCAAGGCATGAAACTCGGATCTATTTTGGACAACCACGAATTGAAGTCGTCATACTCTGATCACCGAGGTGAGCGAAGCTTCTCGCTGAAAGGTATTGCGACGCGGTCTGCGGCCGCCGACACCGGAATTGCGGTCAACCAGCCTGTTGCCTCACCGAGTGGGCAGGCCCACCCGCCCGACGAGAGCGGCGAAACGGTGGTCTGAGCGGAGGCCGTCGAGCATCGGCTCCAGCCTGAGGTACGGCATGTAGTCCGATCGCTCTGCGTAGGCCTTGTCCAGCCAGGCCAAAGCCTGGTCGCGGTCACCCAGCCCTGCATGGACCAGGGCTACCGAGTACGGTGACACATACCGGGTCGCTGAGAGATGGCGCAAACCCTCAAGCATGGCCAGAGCCTCGGCGCGCCGGCCGGCGACCGCGAGGGTGTGTCCCAACTCGCCCTCGATTTCCGGGTCCCGCTCGAGCGAATTGAGTGCCGCTCGTAAAGCCGCGATAGCCTCGGGATGCATTCCCTTCTGCAAGTACGCCCACGCCGCATAGCGTCGGCCCTGCGGGAACGCAGGGTCCAGCTCGAGTGTCTTCCGAAACTGCTCGATAGCCTGATCGAACTGACGCGCGTAGAGATAATGCCAGCCGAGATGGAGGCCGACCACCAGCTGCAGCGGTTCCAGTTCCAGCGCGCGCTTACTCTCGGCTAACGACTCCTCGGTCCGTCCGAGCGGAAGGAGGCAATGTGAGTACCAATGATGTGCGGTGGTGTAGTTCGGATCGAGCTCGATGGCACGCCGGAATTCCTTCTCACAAGCAGCCAAATCCCACTCATAAAGAAGATGAACCATGGCGAGGGAGGTGTGCGCTTCCGCCAGCGTGCCGTCGATCTGCAGCGCCTTGAGGGCAGCGGCTTTCGCTTCCGGCATGGCCTGACGAGGAGGCAGCCCGCCGACGATCGATGAAGCGCCCAGCGACAAGTAGGAATCCGCAAGACCGCTGTAGGCGGGCGCATAGCCGGGATCGGCCGCGATGGCCTTTTGGAAATATCCGAGCGCCTGCTTGAGGGCCGCCTCGGTCCTTCGGTTGCAGAAGAACCGTCCCCTCAGGTAGTCCTGGTAGGCCTC
>DASSSG010000489.1:0-4565 GCA_035708545.1 Bryobacteraceae bacterium
CATTCGCTGTTTGGAAGGGTACGGGCGGGGTTGCGACAGGCAATTTCGTATATCAGTTCACCGCTGGTAAAGTGGGAGAGCACCCTCACTACATGGACAGAAGACGTTTTCTCCTCGGCTCCGCGGCCGCCGCGCAGGCTGCGCTCGCGCAGAGTCCTCCGCAGGAACCGGTAAAGCCGCTGCCGGATTCGGAGCGCGTTCCGACGGCGATTATCGGCACCGGCGGGCGCGGTTCCTACCTGCTTCGCGCCGCGCTCGACCAGCCAAACGCGAAGGTGGCTGGGCTCTGCGATATCAAACCGGATCGCCTCGATCGGGCTGCGACGACAGCCGCGCGCGATAACCCGTCGACCACCACGGACTGGCACAAGATCGTGGAACGCAGGGATATCGACGCGGTGTTTATCGCCACGCCGCCGCACCTGCACTCGGAAATGGCGATTGCCGCGCTCAAGGCCGGCAAGCATGTGTATTGTGAAAAGCCGATCGGGGTTACGGCGCGCAACGTGCGCGACCTGGTGCATGCGGCGCGGGCATCGAAGAAGGTCTTTACGGCGGGACAGCAACTGCGGTCGATGCGGCAGTTCCGGGAGGCTGTAGACAAGATCCGAGAGGGCGTACTCGGCGACATCCTGATGGTGAAGGCGCAGCGCCACGCGGTGGCCGATCTGCCGCACGACGGCACCTCCGGGGACTGGTATTTCGACGTGAACAAGTCCGGCGGCTATCTGATCGAGCAGTCCGTGCACAATCTCGACCTGTGCAACTGGGTCACCGGCTCCCGGCCGGCGCGCGTGGTCGGTTTCGGCGGCACTTCGCTTTACAGGAATGACCCTCCCGGCCGTTCGATCTTCGATCACGGCAGCATGACCTACGAGTATGCGAACGGCGTGCAGATGTCGTTCACGCAGAATGTTTTCCATCCGCGCACGATGCCCGCCGGCAGCCAGTACGTTTACGTCTACGGCTCGAAAGGTGCTGTGGACCTGTTCGCTCCCTCGAACTTCTACCCGCGCGATCCCGGCGCAAAAGCCGAGCTGTTCGTGACGCCGGGCGATCGGCGCGAGAATCAGCACGCTCACATTGCACGGTTTTACGAGAGCATCCAGAAGGGCACCCCGTCGCCCGCCGATGTTGTGATCGGCGCCGAGGCCGCGGTCACCGCGATCATGGGCCACGAGGCGATGACGCGCGGCAAGGTGATCACCTGGGCCGATATGGGAGTCGACCTCTGACCGGATTTCGACTGGCAGCCGGGCTGGTGTTGTTCGCCTGCGGCGCCGGCGCACAGACTTCTCCCGCGATCAAGCGCTGGTACAAGGGCAACCTGCATACGCACACGCTCAACAGTGATGGCGATTCGTCGCCGCTCGAGGTTGCGACCTGGTATCGGGAGCATGGATACCAGTTTGTCGTCCTTACGGATCACAATCACGTCACCGATCCCGCCGGGCTGAACGCGATTCTCGCCGCGCGCGAGAAGTTCCTGCTGATCACTGGCGAAGAGGTTACGGACAGTTATAACAAGAAACCGATTCATCTGAACGCATTCAATCCGGCCGAATACGTGCCGCCGCAGGGCGGCGACAGCGTGGCGGGTACGATCCAGCGCAACGTCAACGCGATTCGCAAAGTCAACGGCGTGCCCTCGCTCAATCATCCGAACTTCCAATGGGCCGTGAGCGTGGAGGACATGCTGGCGCTGAAAGGGCTCGGGCTCTTCGAGGTGTACAACGGCCACCCGATGGTGAACAACGAGGGCGGCGGCGGGTTTCGGTCGCTGGACGAAATGTGGGACGCTCTGTTGACCGCGGGCCAGAAGCTGTATGGCATTGCCGTGGACGACGCGCACCACTTCAAGCAGTTCGGCAAGGAGCATTCGAACCCGGGCCATGGCTGGGTCTACGTGCGTGCCGAAGCACTGACGACGCCCGCCATTCTCGATGCACTCGAACGCGGTGATTTCTATGCGAGCACCGGTGTACGGCTGGACGAACTCGAGATCACGCCGGAGCAGTACCGGATCCGGGTCGCGCAGGCCTCGTGGGAGAAGACCACGACGTACTTCATCGGCGAAGGCGGCAGGGTGCTCGCGAAGAGCTATGACGCGGCCCCTGTGTATCGCTTCAGCGGGCCGGAGAAGTACGTGCGTGCGCGCGTGGAGTCGTCGAGCGGCGCGAAGGCGTGGACTCAGCCGGTGTTTCGGCAGTAGGTAAAGCGTTCTCCGCACCGCATGATATGCACGCGCAGGCCGACGCGCGCCGCTTCTGCGACGAACTCGTCGGGCGAGGCGGTGTTGAACTCGAACATCTCGTAGTGCATCGGGATGGCGACGCGGGCGCCAACGTCACGTGCAAGCCGTGCAGCTTCCCGACCGGTGAAGTTGCCGGCCACGCGGCGCTCGGGCGCTCTGCCGTTGATCGGGAGCAGGGCTACATCGACTTTGAAAGGCCGGAGGCGCTCGACGAGGCCGTCGTAGGGCACGCAGTCGCCGGAATGGTAAATGCGGTACGGACCGCATTCGATGAGATAGCCAAGATAAGCCGGGCTGAGGTCCTCATGCGCGGCGGCGATTCCATGGAACACGAACCCGGACACCTCGACCGAAGATCCGTCTTCGAGTCCGATCGGCTCCGCGCCCGTCCGCTCGCGCACCACTTCGCGACTGGCAGCCGGCGCGACGATCTTCAGCTTCCTGTTCACCGCGAAGACAGGCTGGAGCGTCTCGGGATCGAGGTGGTCCGTATGCGCATGGCTCGAGGTCACGACGTCGACGAAATCCAGGCGGTTCGGATCGATCACACGCTCGGTAATGCGGACATGTGGCTTGTCGGTGCCTGCGTACTTGTTCGTGAGCGAGTCCGACAGATACGGGTCGATCAGCGCGTACCGGCCCCGGTAGTGGAGCAGAAAGCCCGATTGCCCGAGCCACCAGAGGTGGGGACCGCAGACATCGGCCAGCAGCACGTCATCCTTCTGCGCGCAGTGAATCATTCGAGGCTCAGCTCTTCGCGCACGATCCGCACCCCTGCCACCATGTTCGCGAGTTTCTGCCGCGCCGCCCAGCGCGCGGTCTGGCTGAGGCCGCAATCGGGTGCGAAAGCGAGCTTGTCGGCGGACGCATAAACCATGGCGCGCCGGACGCGCTCGGCAACCTCCTGCGGAGTCTCGATGTAATAATTCTTGACGTCGATGACGCCGATTACGGCCGTTTTGCCGGCATTCGCGATTTCCCGGATCAGCTCGAGCTCGGCGAACTCGCGGGATGCCATCTCCATATGAATCTCGTCGACCCTGGTTTCGAGAAAGGTCGGAAACAGGGCGGCGTACCGCCGCGGCGCCACTGCTCGGGCCTTGTAGTTGCCGAAGCAGAGATGAGTGGAGAGGCGGCATTCGTCGGTGACCTGCGAGACGGTCCGGTTGAAGATATCGACGAAGCGTGAGACGTCTTCGCGCCAGGCATAGCAGCTCATCGACGGCTCGTCGACGGTGATCTCTTTACAGCCCGCCTCGACCAGGCCGCGCAGCTCGGCTGCGACGATCGGAACCAGCGCTTCGGTCAACGCCCAACGATCACGGTACAGGATGTTGGGCTGCAGCCGTCCGCTCAGCGTATACGGGCCGGGAACGCTGACCTTCAGCGCCGGTGCATTCGGTCCGCGCGGGGCAATACGCTGCAGACGTTTGAACTCGTGCACGGCGCCGAGCCCATGCGGCGCTCGCAAATCGCCGGTCACGCGATGCCGGCCGCGCTGGTCATGACCGGGCGGGCCCCAGCGCCGGGGCGGCAGAGCTTCCCGGTCGATGCCCTCGATGTACCCGTAAAACGACAGATTGAAATCGAGTCGGGTCTGCTCGCCGTCACTGATCACATCAAGACCGGCGGCGAGCTGATCGTGCACGGCGGCGATCACCGCGTCGTTCTGCATTTCCGCGAGATCATCGGGTCCGAACTGATCGAGATGCCGCGAAGCGAACTCCAGCCAGCCGGGAAACGGATAGCTGCCGATGACCGTTGTGCGCAGGGGGCGAATGCGCATCAGGCGTACTCCACGCGCACCCAGCGCCTGCCGCGCATGGACTCATAGCCGGCATCCAGGATGCAGTTGACGACATGCCCATCGTCATAGGTCTCACGCGGCGTGGTGTGATTCCGCACGCAGTCGACGAAGTGCCGCATCTCGGCCTGGTATCCATAGGCGAACGCCTCCTCCGGCAGCGGGCGCGTCCAGCCGAAGTCGAGGTCCGCCTTCTCGATCACATAGCCCGACGGACGGCTCGTAAACGAAGCCAGGGGTGTGCCGCGCGTTACGTCGGTGAAGATCGAGCCGTCCGACCCGTGAATCTCATTGCGCAGGTCGAGTCCGCCCCTGGTCGTCCACGACAGCTCGCAGTGACCGATGCCGCCGCTCGCGAACTTCAGGACGAGCAGTGCGTTGTCCTCGCCTCTGGTCTTGTCGTGATGGACAAACGTATCGCCCCAGGCCATCACTTCCACTACCTGATCTTCCTTACCGAAAAAATACCGAGCGGCCTCGATGCAGTGGCAGGCGAGATCGTTCATC
>DASSSG010000490.1:0-5805 GCA_035708545.1 Bryobacteraceae bacterium
ACATCACGTCAGTCTGACACAACAACAATTATCACTTCAGTACTGGAAATAAATAACACATATCGGAGGGATCAGGCCGGTTTGACGGTCTCTGTCGGGAAGCATGAGATGTCAGGAATGTGCCGTGGAAATCGAGGCTAGTCTGCCGTCGCTGAGGTGTCTTGATCGCTTGCTGACGCGCGCGGCTCGGAAACCGAGCCACGACTGTGCGGGAATGATAAAGGTACTTGCGAGACGGCAGACCAGCGCCACGGCTGCGGATTACGGCGCCTCCGCGCGTAAGGCCGCGCTAATCTGAAACGACATGCCTGCGACATACGACGACGTCAATCTGATCCTCCGGCTATACGAACTGCGGCGCGATGAAAAAGATGCGGCGCGCTCTGGACTGGTTCTTTCTGAACTATAAGGGTGGTCCGCGGGATGGAGGAGCACATGAAACTCTGCCCAGCGGGTTCCGATGAGGACGGGTACGCGCGCATGGTGGTGTCGTACTGGGATACGGTCGCCTTGTTCATCACTTCCGGCGTCCTGAATCGCGAACTGTTCTTCGAAAGCGGCCGCGAGATGCTGGTGGTGTGGCTGCGGCTCGAGAAAGCAGTGCCGGCCGTGCGGGCGGCGCTCAGGAATCCGCACGCGTTCGGCGACCTCGAGCAGGTTGGACATGCATTCGTCGAGTGGCTCGAGAAGCGCAGCCCGGGCCATTTCGAAGGCTGGCGCGGGCTCGTGGACAGCTGATGCGCAGGGACGCGGAGTTCTTCGGCGACATGGAATTGCCGCTGATCTATATCGCGAAACGGCTGAAGGACGCGCTGGCGCTCGAGAAGATGCTGACCGAAGCCGGGCTCGATTACCTTGTCGAGACCGACACCTACCGTGGCGGTATCATCTTCGCTTCCGAGCGAGTCGGTGCGTTCTTCTACGTCGCAGCCGAGCAGGAGCAGCAGGCGCGGCAGGCGATGCTGACCCACGGCTGGAAACCGTATGCGAGCCGTTGAATGCCGGCAGCCGACGTTCTCACCGGAGTTTCGCGATGAGCGCGCGGTATTGCGCGGTGACCGCGCCGCGCGTCACAGGGCAGCGACCTGTCTCGCGTCGGCCGCGAATTCGCCGACAATCGGTTTGACCAGCCTCGCGAAATCCGCATAGGCCATACGGATCAGCTCGCGATGGGTCCCTGCATTAAAGATGATCTCCTCGTGCCGGACGCTGGTGTCGACATAGACAGACAGACCATAAAGGTTGCCGAACGGAGGCATGGCGCCGGTTTCGCAATCCGGGAACGCGGTGCGGAATTCGGATTCGGTCGCGAGCCTGGCCGTCCTGGCACCCGTGAGCGCCTGCAGACGGCCGAGGCTCACGTGTCGATTCGCCGGGAGGACGGCCATGGCGAGATTGCTGTCGATGAACACCATCACGGTCTTCGCGAGGTCGCGTCCGGGCACGTGCGCCGTGGATGCGATCTCCTGCGCGGTATACGCGAGCGAATGCGTAACGTTAACGTACCTGACTGCGTGAGAATCGAGGTATTCTTGAATACGTTGTGCGGGCATGAGAACCTCCTGGTTTCGCGGTGCACGCGAGATCCTTACGTACATTACGCCTGTCGGATGAAAAAAGGAAGGGGCTTGACCGCTCGCTTCCGGGGCGTCAAGATGTAACTGGTCCCCTCGGAGGTCGTATGATTCGCACCTCACGCACTCGCGCGCCGCTCGGGTGGTCGCAGTTCGCGATGGTATTCGCGATGTTTGCCTTCCTGTTGGTGCTGCTGCTGGTACTATTTCCTGCAACCGCCCAATAGATCGGGGCTGTCGTGATTGCGGCGGCCCGGGTGTAACCGGAGCGCTGCGCGGGAGAGAAAACGGTTAACTAACCGGCTCTGCTTTGCGAAGGGCTTCGGCGCGTTCCTCGGGGAGCGTATCGGCCAGATAGGTTCCACCGGCCGTTTCGACGCTCGCCAGGTACTTCAGCTTGTTCGGGCTGCGCTGCAGCGGCAGAAACTGAAGCTCGAAATGGAAGTACGAGTGATCGCCGGTGGCCGGCGCCTGCCGCAGCACCATCATCAGCGGCATCAGGAAACCATACAGGTTGTCGTATTTGCGGCGGATGATGCTGAGCAGCGATGCAAGATCGGTCGTCTCTCGATGCTCGAGATTCATGAGCGTGCCGAAATGGCGCCGCGGAACGATATGAACCTCGGAGGGAAAACGAGCGGCAAACGGGGCATACGCGACAAAGGTGTCGTTGTGCGCGACGATGCGCACGTTGTCCGACAGTTCGCGTGCCAGGACGTCGCAGTGCAGGCAGCGGCCGCAATCACGCAGGTAGTCAGCTTGAGACCGGACCTCGACATCGACCAGCGGCGGGATGAACGGAAAAGCGTAGATTTGGCCGTGCGGATGCGGCATGGTGACGCCGATCGCCTCGCCGGTGTTCTCGAATACCATCACGTACTGCACGTCGGGAGCCGCAAAGAGCTCGCGCGTGCGGTGTGTCCACAGTTCGATCACTTTCGACCAGTGTTCGGGCGGAATCTGCGAAGGCCAGGTTGTGTGGCTCGGGCTGTAGAGCACGACATCGCAGAAGCCACGTGCCCCCGTGGTTCTGAAGAGGCAAGGTTCCGGATCGAACGGCGGCGCATCGGGCGAGAAGGCGGGGAAATCGTTGGGATAGAGCAGGACGTCGTAATGATCGGGAACGCGGCCGGATCCCGGGCAGAACGGGCACCAGTCGGCCGGCATCTGCGGGCGATCCTGACGATGCGTCGCGACAGCGACCCACTGCCGGAGGAATGGATGCCAGCGAAGCTCGTTCATCTGGCGCGCGCGGATTACTCGGCCGGCGGGTTGGGGTTGACCACGGGAATCGTGACGATGTTACTGACGAGAATATCCTGCGCGATCGTAAGCTGGGTCCGCGGATTCGTCGGGAGATCAGGGTTGAGCTGGAGCACCACCTCATAGATGCCGATCGTGCCTGGTTTGAGACCGGCATACAGCACATTCGCAGTCTTGCCGCCCGCGAGCGAGTCGATGCGCTCATTCACGACGTTGTCGACCGGTCCACGGTAGGGCGAGCCCGCGACCACCGTATCCAGGGCTTCGGGAGGACCGACGAAGCCGAGGCCCGTGGCGTAGACGATGATCGGTTCGCCGGGGCGCGCCGGCTGCTCCTCGGTGATGAGCCCGCCGCCTGTCGCAGCGCAGCAGAGCGCGGTGCTCGCCGGCGACAGGATCAGACCCGCATCGGTGGATGTCGCGACGGAATAGGCGATCCCTTCGCCCTCAGGTCCGGGCACGCGCGCGCGCAGGCGCACGCGGCGGTGGTTAGTGGTGAACCAGCCCGACGCAAAGGCTTCGACTTTCTCTTCACCCTCATTTATGCGGCGGATCAGCTCGGCCTGGACTGTATCGATGGTGTCGCCGGCCTTGATGTCGTACCGGTATTCGCGGTCTTCGATCTTAATAGCCGCAAACTGGTTCTCCTTTGGAATCCCATCGAGAGCGACCGAGCCCGTCGCCGCGGCGCTCTCATGGTAAGCGATAGCCGGGCGCGGGTCGGTCCCCCCCGCGGCGAAGATTCCCGGCGCCTGCCGCACGATAGGCACGGCCACCGGAGTGGTGATCCGGACCGCGCCGTTGTCGTCGATGGTGCGCACCCACGCGGTAACACTTGTTGCATCGTTCACGTCAAAAGGCATCTGCGCATTGATCTGCGCTGGCGAAACGTAGAGCAGTGGCGCGGCGATTCCGTCGAAGTAGACCTGCACGCCACCGAGGGTCTTGGGCAGGTTCGGGTTCTCCTCGGTCACAACGGCCCGCGCCTCGCGCGGCGCCAGGTTCTGGCCCATGATCGTGACAATAGTGCCGGGCGCGATCTTCGCGGCATCCTGTCCTCCCGAAAGCTTCGTGCCGCTCGCCGTCAGGGCGATCGAAGCATTGGCCGAAGTTGAGACCGCGATTTCGAACTCCTCACCGGCGCTGCCCGCCTGCCGGGCCGTGAGAACGATGGCGTTGACCGTAAGGTTCGGCGACGCAAGCACGTTGGGATCACCCTCGCCGGCGTTTATCGTCTGGATGAGGCTCGTGATGACTTTGGCGAACGTGTCGTCCTTCAGGACTTTGTACTTGTATTCCTTCCCCGCGATCTTGACGGTCACCTCGTCGTTTTCCTTGATGCTGCCGGAAAAATCGATGACGCCGACGGCATGGATCTCGAGGCTCGCCGCGTTCCGCACCGCGCGGGAGATCAGGTTAGGCTCGCCCGGCGAGAACACGACGATTCGGCGGTTGTAAGGATCGGCAACGTACAGATTCTTCGACCCATCCCAGGCGAGCGACGTCGGGGTGCGCAGTGACCCGGCGCCGACCACTTCCGTGTTGAATTCCGCTGCGCCGAAGAAATCGACCGTCGAGCCCAGGATCGAGAATTCGTCCTGCTGGCCCAGCACGACATCGGCGCGATAGCCGCTGCCCACCGGCCGATTGTTGAATACGAGCACGCGATCGTTGCCGCCATCGGCGACGAACAGGCGCCGCCCGTCAGACAGCGCGAAGCGAGGAGAATCGAGAGTCGCGGCGCAGCGCGCGGGATACGTCTTCTCCCCTTTGGCGTCCGTGCCGTTCGATTCGCACAGCGCGCTCGAGTGGTTCGCAATCGCCGTCGTCAGGTCCGGCTGTCCCAGCGCGAGGTCCGCCGCGACCTGGTTCGATGTCGGGATCGTATTCCAGATCAGAATTCGGTTGTGGCCAAGGTCCGTAACATAAAGCCGTTCGCCGTCGGAAGTGACGGCTACGGGCGTGTTCATGCTCGTGGGCGCAATCTTTGCCTGAGTCTGTGTGAGATCCGGAGATACGAATGCTGCGAAGCCGGCCTGCCCGAGGACGACGCTCGCATCAGCGCCATTCTGCGTCGGAATCTGATTCCAGATCAGGACCCGATGATTGAGCGTGTCGGCGACGTACAGCTTCCCGGCCTGGATCCAGACGCCCTGCGGGCCTCGCAGACCGCGGGCGCTCGGCGTGTTGCCGTTGCCGCCGTAATTGATGCCACCGCTGGTAAAGTTCGGCTGACCGATCACCACGTCGGCCGGGGCGTTCACCGACGTGGGGATCGAGTTCCAGATAAGCACGCGGTTGTTGTCCGTGTCAGCTACGGCGACGTACTGGCCGTCGGTGGCAACGGAAGTCGGATTACGCAAGCCGGTGCGGGTGAGGCCGATTTCGTTTTTGGCGAAATCCGGCTGCCCGAGCACGACGCTGGCGCGCGCCTGGCACACGGGGCAGCGAAGAAAAGGCTCGACTGAGATCGAAGCCTCGGGCGCGGGGATCATCTGCGACACCGTGCTGTAGATCAGGACACGGTTGTTCTGGGGAGTGGCGGACTGCAGGCGCGAGCTGTCGGCAACAATCAGAGTGTCACCGGTGAGTGCAAGGCCACCGACCGCGCCGAGAATCCTGTCGGTCGTGCCCGGTACCTGCCGCGTGAAGTTCTCCTGGCCCAAGACAGCGCGGGCCGCCTGACCCGTTCTGAACTCGGCCGCGGACAAACAGACGGCCGAGCACAGCAGAAGCGCACAATACTTCGTCATGAGGTAAACAGACCGGAAGGGTTGAACCTTAATTGTATCAACCGATTGGGATGCAGCCGGAAAGCGGCTGGTTACAGTGACGGGGTGGCAGATGCCCGGGTCTCGCAAGGTCATACGTTCTGCAAGCTTTGGGCCGAGGCTTCCATGACTGAAGAAGCGGCCGTTACCATCAGGACGCCTGTGCCGGTGACGCAACTTGTATCGTGAAGAGCACG
>DASSSG010000491.1:0-15317 GCA_035708545.1 Bryobacteraceae bacterium
CGGTGGGCCTGGGCACGAGCCGGCAGATTCAGTTGTCGCTTCGACTGAACTTCTGATTCGCGCGCCGCACGGTTACGGCGTGCGGCCGGGTCAACCCGCGAGCGTGTTGACGGTCTGAATGCGTGCCGCTTCGTAAGCTGCGATCCGAGGTTCGTGCTTCAGAATGTAGCCGAGCTCGTCGACGCCCTCGAGCAGACAGTGCTTCGAGAAGCCGTCGACCGGAAACTCGACCGCGCTGCCGCCCGGCAGCGTCAGGCGCTGCGACGCGAGGTCGATCGTCACGGTCACGTTCGGATCGCGTGAAACGGCGTCGAACAAGCTTGCATGTACCTCGCGCGACACGACGACCGGCAGCAGCGAGTTCTTCAGCGCATTCTGCCGGAATATATCGGCGAATGACGTGCTGATGACGGCGCGGAAGCCGAACTGTGTGAGCGCCCAGGGAGCATGCTCGCGCGAGCTGCCGCAGCCGAAGTTGTCGCCCGCGAGCAGAATCTCCGCGCCCCGCGCCTGCGGTGTGTTCAGGATGAAATCGGGCCGCGGGTTGCCGGCCGCGTCATAGCGCCAGTCGTTAAAGAGCTGCTTGTCGAGTCCTTCCCTGCTGATCGTCTTCAGGAAACGCGCGGGGATGATCTGGTCGGTGTCGATGTTATCGACCCGCAGCGGCACCATCCTGCCGGTCAGGTTCTTGAACTTCTTCATCGGCCCACCCCCGCAGGCTCTCGATCGACGAACGCGCGTACATCCGTGACCCTGCCGGTGATCGCGGTGGCCGCAGCGGTGAGCGGTGAGGCGAGGAATGTCCTCCCGCCTTTGCCCTGACGGCCCTCAAAGTTCCGATTACTTGTGGAAACGCTGTACTCACCGGGCTGGAGCTGATCCCCGTTCATCGCGATGCACATCGAGCAGCCCGCCTCACGCCAGTCCGCGCCCGCCTCCCTGAAGATGCGATCCAGCCCCTCGGCCTCGGCCTCCCGCTTGACCTGTTGGGAGCCTGGGACCACCATGACACGCGTGTTCGGATTGACCTTGCGCCCTTTCAGCACGTTGGCCGCCGCGCGCAGGTCCGAAATACGCGAGTTCGTGCAACTGCCAATGAAAACGACGTTCACGGGGCGGCCGAGAAGCTGCTCGCCCGGGTGCAGATCCATGTAGCGCAAGGCCTTCGCCAGAGACTCACGCTCGATCGGGTCGGAGACCGACGCCGGGTCGGGGATCGGCGCCGTGATCGGAATACCCATGCCCGGGTTCGTGCCCCAGGTGATCATGGGCTCGAGCGCCGAGGCATCGAGGGCGATCTCGCGGTCGTACCTCGCGCTGGCATCCGTTGGCAGTTGGCGCCAGCGCGCGACGGCCGCATCCCAGTCGGCGCCCTTCGGCGCGAACGGCCGGCCGTGCAGATATTGATACGTGGTATCGTCCGGTGCGATCAGTCCGGCGCGCGCGCCGGCTTCGATCGACATGTTCGTTACAGTCATGCGTTCTTCCATCGACAGCGCACGAATCGCCGGGCCCGTGTACTCGAACACGCAACCCGTGCCGCCGCCGATGCCGATGCGCGCGATCAGACCCAGGATGATGTCCTTGGCCGTGACCCCTGGCCGCAGGGCTCCGTTCACCTCGACTTTGTAAGTCTGCGAGCGCCGCTGCAGAAGGCACTGCGTCGCGAGCACGTGTTCCACCTCGCTGGTGCCGATTCCGAAGGCGAGCGCGCCGAAGGCGCCGTGCGTCGCCGTGTGGCTGTCGCCGCAAACGACCGTCATGCCCGGCTGGGTGAGTCCAAGCTCGGGACCGATGATGTGGACAATGCCCTGGCGCTCGCTGTGGAAGCCGTAGCAGGGAATGCCGTAGTCCCGGCAGTTTTGCTCGAGCTGCGCAACCTGCGCGGCCGCCACGGTATCGATGATCGGCAGCGAACGCGGTGTGGTCGGAACGCTGTGGTCGGTCGTGGCGACAGTCAGGTCCGGCCGCCGCACCCTGAGGCCGCGCTCGCGCAGGCCCGCAAACGCCTGGGGCGAGGTGACCTCATGCACGAGATGGAGGTCAACGAACAAGAGCGCGGGCGTGTCCGGCCCCTGCGGAACCACGACATGGCTGTCCCAGATTTTTTCAATGATGGTTTTCATATCGCACTGCAAACGGCTTCGCCGACTTCGGCCGTAGTCGCCGGCTGGCCTGGTGGCCGCAGGTCGGCCGTAACCCGGCCGCTGTTCAGAACTGTCTCGACGGCAGAGTTGATGGCAGCCGCTTCCTCCCGCAAACCGAAACTGTATTCGACCATGGCCGCGACTGACCCGATCGCCCCCAGAGGATTCGCTTTGTTCTGACCAGCAATGTCCGGCGCCGAGCCGTGCACCGGCTCGTACAAGCCGACCCATGCTCCGGACGGCCTGGGATCGCCGATCGAAGCGGACGGCAGCATCCCGATCGAACCGGCGAGTACGGCGCCTTCATCGCTCAGAATATCGCCGAACATGTTCTCGGTCAGCACGACGTCGAAGCGCTTCGGGTTCAGGACGAGCTGCATGGCGCAGTTGTCCACAAGCATGTGATCGAGCGCAATGTCGCCGAACTCCGCCGCCACTTCCGTCACAACCCTGCGCCAGAGGCCGGAGGTCTCGAGGACATTCGACTTATCCACGCTGGTGACCTTCCGGCGCCGGTTTCGGGCCAGATTGAAGGCCATGCGCGTTACCCGCTCGATCTCCGCGCGCGTGTACGTCATGGTATTCGTACCGCGCTCCTGCCCGCCGTCCATTGTCACGCCGCGCGGCGTCCCGTAGTAAATGCCTCCGGTCAGCTCGCGCACGATGATCATATCCGTGCCTTCCACGAGGTGATTCTTCAGCGGCGACGAATCCAGAAGCGCCCGGTACGTCCGCACCGGCCGCAGGTTTGCGTAAACACCCAGGGTCTTGCGAATACCGAGCAGACCCTTCTCGGGCCGCTTGTCCGGTGGCGCGTTGTCGAACTCGGGCAGCCCGACAGCGCCCATGAGCGTGGCGTCTGCCTCCGCCGCGAGCCGCGCCGTCTCCTCGGGAAACGGGTTGCCGGTTCTATGGATCGCAATTCCGCCGAGCAATGCCTCCCGGCAGCGCAGGGTGTGCCTGAACTTCTCGGCGACGCGCTCGAGGACTCGCACAGCCTCGCGCGTGACTTCAGTCCCGATCCCGTCGCCGGGAATGATCAATACATTCAGGTTCATTTAATGTGGGGCGGCTTCAGCCGGCGGAGGACTTCAATCCGCCACAGCGTGTCCGGCTACTCCGCGGCAACCCGGGCCGCCGCCTCCGGCGCCTTCACCTCGCGCGCGAGAGCAGCGATCTCTTCGTTCATCAGCCCCTTCTTGCGATCCGCGAGCGTCGTGAAGCGCTGATAGACGAGATCCAGCTCCTCTTTCGTCAGCGTGAATCCGAGATCTTCGCAGCGTTTCCTGAGCGCGTGCCTGCCGCTGTGCTTACCGAGCACGAGCCGGCTCTCCGGCACGCCCACTTCGCGCGGATCGATGATCTCGTAGGTCGTGCGCTCCTTCAGAAATCCGTCCTGGTGGATACCAGCCTCGTGCGCGAACGCATTCTCCCCGACGATTGCCTTGTTCGGCTGCGGCCCGAACGAGATGATGGTCGCGAGCATCTGGCTTGCGGGATAAAGCTCCTCCGTACGAATGCCCGTGTGGAACGGCAGCCGGTCATGCCGGACCTTCATGGCAACCACGACCTCTTCGAGCGAGCAGTTGCCCGCCCTCTCGCCGATGCCGTTGATGGTGCACTCGATCTGCCGCGCGCCATTCTGTACGGCCGCGATCGAATTCGCCACCGCGAGCCCGAGATCGTCGTGGCAATGTACGCTGACGATCGCATCGTCGCCCAGCGCCCGGGCGATCCGCCCGATCAGCGGCCCAAACTCCTCAGGGACCGAGAATCCCACCGTGTCCGGCAGGTTGACCGTTCGCGCCCCCGCTGCCACAACCGCGCGTGATACCTCTTCCAGATAGTCCGGATCGGTACGGCTGGCGTCCTCCGCCGAGAACTCGACGTCATCGACATAAGTGCGTGCGAGCTCGACGGCACGCGCGGCCTCATCAAGCACCTGCTGCCGCGATTTCCTGAGCTTGTACTCGAGATGAATGTCGCTGGTAGCGATGAAGGTATGAATACGGGGACGCCGCGCCGGTTCGAGCGCGGCAGCGGCACGCTGCACATCGAGCGGACACGCGCGCGCCAGCGCCGCCACCTGCACCCATCCAAAATCGCGGCTCACGGCGCGCACAGCTTCGAAATCGCCCTCGGAAGCGATCGGGAATCCCGCCTCCATGATATCCACGCCGAGGGCCACGAGTTTGTCGGCCATCCGGAGCTTCTCCGGCACGGTCATGCTGCAACCGGGCGACTGCTCTCCGTCACGCAGTGTTGTATCGAAAATGTAAACGCGGGAACTCAAGCGCGACCTCCGGGTCCGGGGGTTTGGACACGCCCACGTCTGAGGCTGGTTGGCCGGTTAGCGGGCGTGTCCTGAGAATCAGCTTCTATTATGGAGAGCCGCCGATGATTTGACAAATTTATAGTGCCACAGGGCGGTATAATCCAGAGATATGAGATAAGCTTGGTTTATAACCATTCTATCCAGCAGGCGTATGGATTTATACACGCTTAAGGTCTTCCTGGCTGTCGCCACAGAAAGGAGCTTTTCGCGAGCGGCCGAGAAGATGCTCCGTACGCAGCCGGCTGTCTCTTTGGCAGTGCAGCGGCTCGAGACCGAACTCGGAGAACGCCTCATAGACCGGTCGGCGACACCGCTGTTGCTCACCGACGCCGGCCGGCTCGTGGCGGACTACGCGCGCCGGTTCGAGAACCTGGAAAACGATCTGCAGAACACGCTGGCCGAGCTGCGCGACAACTCGGCCGGCCGGCTGAGCATTGGCGCTAACGAATCCACGTCGCTGTACCTGTTGCAGCTCATAGAGCAGTACCGGCGCCTGTACCCGAAGATAAAGATTCAGGTTCGCCGCGCCCTTTCGAGCCGCATCCCCTCACAGCTGATCGACGGCGACCTCGAGCTTGGCGTGATCAGCTACGACCCCGACGACGACCGTCTGGTCTCGCAGGTCATCTACACCGACCATCTGGCGTTCGTTGTCTCCCCGCAGCACCGGTTTGCGCGCCGGGGCAGTGTCCGGATCAGTGAACTCGGCATGGAGACCTTCGTTGCGCACAACGTGCTCTCGCCATATCGCGAAGTGGTCCTGCGTGAGTTCCGCCGCCACAAAGTGGCGCTCAATATGGATGTCGAGATGCCGACCGTGGAGACGATCCGCCGCATGGTACAGCGCAATGAGGGCGTCGCGTTCCTGCCGAAAATGTGCGTCGTACAGGAGATCGAGCAGGGCCTCCTGTGCGAGGTCAAGGTAGAGGAGCTCTCGGTAGCGCGTCACATACGTCTCGTCTACCCGGCGAAGCGCGCATTGAGCCACGCCGCCAAAGCATTCCTTGAACTTGTTCAGCGCACCGCGTCTCCGGCCTGATCGGGGAACACAAATAGTCCCGAAGTATCCTCGGCCGCGGTTTATCGGAGAATGAAGACGTCTCCGTGATGATGCGCGATACATTGCTGTTGCTGCTTGCTCTGCCACTCGGCGCGCAGCAGCAGTTGACGCTCCGGGACGCCATTACGCAGGCCGTCTCCGGTCATCCAGCCCTGCTCGCAGGAGCTGCTCGCATCGACGCCGCCCAGGGACTGCGGCTGCAGGCGTCGCTCTCGCCAAACCCACGGCTGTATATTCAGACCGAAAACCTCGGGCCGGGCAGCAACAACACGCCGTTGTCGTTCAACCGCGACATCGAGCAGTTTGTCTATGGCAGCCGTGTTTTCGAAACAGCGGGCAAGCGGGCTCGCCGGATGGATGTCGCGAGCGCCGGCATCCGCACGAGCGAGCTCGAACGCGAAGCTCTGGCGTTGCAGATCGCCACGCGGGTGGCCGGCGCCTACTGGAACGCCGCCGGCGCGGAACGCGTCCGCAATCTGCTTGAGCGGAGCCTCGAAACTTACGAGCGGATCGTCCAGTATCATCAGGATCGTGTTCGCGAAGGGGCGGCCGCGGAGGCCGACCTGATCCGCGTGCAGCTCGAGCATGACCGAGTCTCGCTCGCCGCGGCCAACGCCGCTGTCGAAGCGAGCCGCGCGCGCCTCACATTATTTCGCGAAATGGGGATGCCGGCCGATTCCGGCGCTCTGCTCACCGAGGCTCTGGAGGTGCTGCCTGCCTTCGAACCGTCCGATACTGCCGTCGCGGTCGCGAACCGTCCGGAGGTCCGCCTCGGCCGTCAGGCTGTCGAAGAGGCCCGCGCGCGTGTTCGCCTGCAGCGGTCGAGCGCCGTGCCTGATCCCGAGATCCTGTTCGGTTACAAGCGCACGGCCGGTCTGAATACCGTTCTGGGTGGCGTGCAGATCGCTCTGCCGTTCGGCAATCGCAATCAGGGGCAGATTGCCGCCGCCGAGGCCGAACTTCGCGCCGCGCAGGCCGCCACCGTCGCTGCCGAGAACTCGGCCCGCGCGGACATAGAGATCGCCGCGCGCGAGTGGCGCGCGCTTCAGGCGCAGATCAGCGGGCCATTTCGGAGCCTGCGCGAGCGCGCCGAAGAGACTGCCCGCATCGCCCAGGCGGCCTACCGCGAGGGCGGCGCCGATCTGCTTCGCCTGCTCGATGCCGAACGGACGCGGCTTGAAGTCGAGATTCTGTACTCCCAAAGCCTCGCCGCGTTCCAGCGCAGCGTCGTGAATCTGCGAGCCGCTCTGGGAATGATGCCATGAAGCGGGCCATCCTGATTGCCGGCCTCGCTCTCGCCGCTGCAGGGTGCGGCAAGAGCCCGCAGAGCACCGCCGCGTCGCCGCAGGAACGGCCCTCTGCCGCGGCCAAACCTGCCGGCGAGATCGTGCTTGATGCCACGCGGCAGCGGAACGCCGGGATCATGGTCGAGGCAGCGTCCACGCGCCGGATGATGGAGAGCGTTGAGGCTGCCGGCAAGCTCGCTCCCGACGAGGAGCGCACCTGGCGGGTTGGCGCGCTCACGGCCGGCCGCATCGCCGGGGTGCTGGTAAATGTCGGCGACACTGTTCGCAAAAATCAGGTTATTGCCCAGATCTACAGCCACGAAGTACACGAGTCCCGCGCCGCTTATCGGCGGGCGGCAACCGAGGTCGAGCGGGCGCTGGCAGCCGAACAGCACGCGCTCCGCGTTCGCGATCGGGCCCGGCGCCTCTTCGAGCTAAAAGCCGCTTCGCGCGAACAGGTCGAGACCGCCGAGAACGAGTACCGTAGCGCTCAGGCGCAGGTCGCCAGCGCGCGGACCAATGTCGAGGCCGCACGTCACCATGTGATCGAGTTTCTGGACATCAGCATCGACGGCAGCGACAACGTTCCGGTACGCGCTCCGGCCACTGGTCTGGTCACCGACCGCAGGGTCACTCCGGGTACGGTTGTTTCACCGGGCGACGAGATTGCTACCATTACCGATCCCTCGTCGATCTGGATGATCGCGGCGGTCAACGAGGCCGATCTCTCCCACCTGCGCATCGGGCAGACCGTGCGCGTCAGAGTCCGCGCGTGGCCCGACCAGCCGTTCCTCGGCCGCGTTTTGCGCCTCGGCGAGCAACTCGACCCCGCCACTCGGACATTGCAGGTCCGCGTAGGGCTGCCCAATCCCGGCGGCCGGCTGAAGCCTGAAATGTACGCGACGGCCCGGATCGAAAGCACACGCGGGCGCAACGCACTGGTCGTGCCCGATACCGCCGTCCAGGATGTCAGTGGTCACAAAGTCGTTTTCGTGCAAAGCGCTCCTGGCCGTTTTCAGACCCGCGCCGTGGAGACCGGCCGGAATGTCGAGGGCGCAGTCGAAATCAGCGCCGGGCTCAAACCCGGAGAGCTGGTCGTCAGTAAAGGCGCCTTCGCCCTCAAGTCCCAGTTGCTCGCGAGTGCGCTCGAGGAGCCGGAATAGGAATGCTCAGGCGGATCATCGACTTTTCGCTCGATAACCGCTGGATTGTCGTTGTTGGTCTGTGTGCGCTGATGGCCGGTGGCCTCTACACGGTTTCCCGGTTGCCGATCGAAGCCTTCCCCGACCTCACGAACAATCAGGTGGTAGTCGTGAGCGATGCGCCCGGCATGTCGCCGGTCGAAGTCGAGCAACTCGTCACGTACCCGATCGAGAGCGCGCTGGTGGGTCTGCCGCGAACGGAAAACGTTCGCTCTGTATCGAAGCTCGGCCTGTCCGTGGTCACGTTGATCTTCGAGGATTCCGTAGATCAGTTTCGCGCGCGGCAACTGGTCACGGAACGCCTGAGCGAAGTCCGTGAGCATTTGCCTCAGGGCATAGTGCCCGCGCTGCTGCCCATGGCGACGGCGTTCGGGGAGGTGTTTCAGTACACCGTCGAAGGCCCACAGCCGCTGATGGAGCGAAAGGCCGTTCAGGACTGGCAGGTCCGAACCCACCTGCGCACGGTCGCCGGCGTCGGCGAGGTGAATTCCTGGGGCGGCGAGACACGCCAGATCGCGATAGAGGCCGATCCGCTCGCGTTGCAGCGCTACGGCCTGACGTTGCGCGACGTAATCCAGCGCGTCGCCGACAATAACGCGAATTTCGGAGCCGGCTATATCGAACACGCCGAGGAACAGTACACCGTGCGCGGCCTCGGCCGCGCTTCCGGAGCAGCCGATCTCGAGCGCATCGTGGTCGCCTCCCACGCCGGTGTTCCCGTGCTGCTGCGTGATGTTGCGGCCGTCCGTGACCGCCCGCTGCAGCGCCAGGGCGCCACCCTGCGCGATGCCAGAGGCGAGACCGTGTCCGCGATGGTCATCATGCTCAAAGGCGAGAATGGGCGCAGCGTGATCGGCCGTATCAAGGCTCGGCTGGCACGGATACGCCTGCCCGAAGGCATGCGCATTGTGCCTTTTTACGATCAGTCCGAGGTCATCGACGGCACCCTTCATACCGTCACTCGCAACCTGCTCGAAGCCGGTTTGCTGGTCGTGGCCGTGCTGCTGCTCTTTCTCGGCAGTCCCCGAGCGGCGTTGATCGTCGCCGCCGTGATTCCGTTGTCGATGTTATTCGGCTTCATGGGTATGGCCGTGTTCGGGGTATCGGCGAATCTCATGAGTCTGGGCGCTGTCGACTTCGGAATGATCGTGGACGGCGGCGTGGTTATGATGGAGAATTTCGTGCGCCGCGTTCACGGCCGCGAGGGCGCGAACATTCGCGAGCGTGTCCGCGTTGCCGGCCACGAAGTCGCGCGGCCCATCGTGTTTGCCGTCGCGATCATTATCGCCGTCTACCTTCCGATCCTGACTCTCGAGGGGCTGGAGGGCCGCATGTTCCGGCCGATGGCGATCACCGTCTGTGCCGCGCTGCTCGGATCGCTGCTGCTCGCGTTGACGGCCGTTCCCGCGCTCGCCAGCCTGGCGCTGCGCTCCGGCGCTAAAGAGCACGGAGAGCGCCTCTTTGCCCGGTTGCGTGACGGCTATCGCCGTTCGCTAGAGTGGCACTTCCGCCACCGCGCACTCGTCCTCGCCGGCACCGTTGCCGCAGTGGCGGTTGCACTCGGCTCCGTAGCTTTTATAGGAACGGAATTCATGCCTCGGCTTGATGAGGGTGCAATCCTGATCACCACTCGGAAGCTCCCCGGCATCTCACTTTCCGAGTCGATTGACATCAGCAATCGCGTCGAGCGGGTGTTGCGCGGGTTTCCGGAGGTACGAAGCGTGGTCTCGCGCCTGGGCCGGCCCGACCTCGCGACTGAGTCGATGGGAATTTATGAAGCGGACGTCTACCTGTTGCTGCAGCCCGTGGACAAGTGGCAATGCTGCCGTACGAAGAACGAGCTCATCGCGAAACTTACTGAGAAGCTCGAAACCATACCAGGGGTTGCTTACAATTTCACGCAGCCGATGGCGATGCGAATGGATGAGGTGATCAGCGGTATTAAGGCGGATGTCGCTCTGAAGATTTTCGGCGACGATCCCGCGAAGCTGGAGCAGCTGGCCAGCCGCGCGCTTGCCATTATTTCCGAAGTTCCCGGCGCGAGGGACACGCAGATGGAGGTCATCTCCGGAGTGGCTGAGCTCCGCGTCGATGTCGAGCGTGCTGCGCTCGCCCGCTATGGGCTGAATGTCTCGGATGTTCGCGAGGTCATCCAGTCCGCTGTGGCCGGCGTTCCTGTCTCGGAACTGATCGACGGTCAAAGGCGCTTTCCGATCGCCATCCGCCTGCCGGATGCTTACCGGTCCGATCCGGCGCGGCTGGCCGAGGTGCCGCTTCAGGCGCCCGGAGGCGAGCGTGTCCGCCTCGATCAACTGGCACGGATCAGCGTTGTTCGCGGGCCCGAAGTCGTCTCGCGAGAGGGAGTGCAGCGCCGCATCGTCGTGCAGGCGAACGTCCGTGACCGGGATCTGGGAGGCTTCGTGTCAGACGCGCAGGATCGTATAGCGAACCGTCTCGCGTTGCCGGCCGGCTACTCCATCGACTGGGGGGGCCAGTTCGAGAATCAGCAGCGCGCGAATCGCCGGCTGATGATCGTGCTGCCGTTGTCCATCGGCATCATCTTCGGCCTGCTGTTCGCGACATTCCATTCCGTCCGGCAGGCATTGCTCATTTTCCTGAACGTTCCGTTCGCGCTCGTCGGCGGAATTGCGGCGCTGTGGCTGCGGCAGATGCACCTGAACCTCTCGGCGTCCGTCGGTTTCATTGCTCTGTTCGGGGTCGCCGTGCTGAACGGCATCGTCATGATCAGCTACATCAATACCCTTCGCGAGCAGCAGCGGACTTTGAGCGAGGCCGTTTTCGAGGGCGCGGCCACGCGGCTCCGGCCGGTGCTGATGACCGCGCTGGTCGCGAGTCTCGGCTTCCTCCCGATGGCGCTCTCCACGTCAACCGGCGCGGAGGTGCAGCGCCCTCTCGCCACGGTCGTCATAGGCGGCCTCGTAACGTCCACGTTCCTTACCCTGTACATTCTGCCCCTGCTTTACCCGTGGTTCGCAGGGGCGCGGCGCTTCCGCGCTTTGCACGGCGGAACCGGTCACGAAAGCGCCGCTGCCCTCACTGGCGCTCATCGTGACAACTAACGTCGAACGCCGGACCAGGCACCCCCGATAATGGGAATGATCATGAAACCGCTGCTGTTGACCCTGCTTTCATCCGCTCTCGTGCTCGCCGCTGATTTGCCGCTCGGCAAGCCGCTCGCCCTGAAGGAACCCGTTGCGATTGAGAAACTGATGGCGAAACCCGCTGTCTACGCGAACAAACCGGTTCAGGTGAAAGGGACAGTCACGGCTGTGTGCCAAAACATGGGTTGCTGGATGGCCCTGACCACTGCCGATACCACCGTCCGCATAAAAGTGGACGACGGCGAGATCGTCTTCCCGAAGGATGCGATCGGGAAAGTGGCGACGGCCGAAGGAAAGTTCGTCAAAGCCGGCGACTCATGGCAAATCCGGGGCACAGGTGCGGTGATTCACGAATGAAGCGCCGCCTGTTCCTCGCTGCTGCGCTCGCAACCTGCGCGAGCGCGCAGTCCTTTTCCGATGGCGCAGCCCGGCACTCGCCCACGGCTCCGGGACAGCCGAAGCTGCTGCTCATTATCGTTGTGGACCAGTTCCGCTACGACTACCTGAACCGGTTCCGAAGCGAGTACAACTCCGGCCTGGTGACGCTGCTGGAAAAGGGCGCGGTCTTCACGAACGCCTACTACGAGCACTTCCCAACCGTTACCGCAATCGGCCACTCGACGATTCTCAGCGGCGCCACCCCGTCGCTCAGCGGCATCGTGGGTAACGAGTGGTTCGATCGCACCAGCGGGAAGAACGTCACCAGCGTGTCCGACGACGCATGCATGCTGCTTGGCGGCGCGGCGCCGCGCCGCGGCTCATCGCCGCACCGGCTGCTGGTCAGCACGGTGGGCGATGAACTCAAGATGGCCAACGGAGGGCAAACCCGGGTAATCGGGATGTCCAGCAAGGACCGCAGCGCGGTTCTGCCCGTCGGGCGCATGGCCGACGCGGCGTACTGGTTCGACACCGAGACGGGCAACTTCGTCTCGAGCACCTGGTACATGAAGAAGCTTCCTGACTGGGTCGCGCAATTCAATGCTTCGGACGCCTCGGAGAAATACGCGGGCACGTCGTGGGGCAGCTTCCGGCGGCTCGATGCGAAGCCGGGTAAGGCATACTACGACGCGCTCGATCGCACTCCTTACCATAACGATCTGCTGGTCACATTTGCCGAGGCCGCCCTCGATAACGAGAAGCTCGGGCAGCGGGATGTGACCGACGTGCTCTCGGTCAGCTTCTCGGCGAACGATCGAGTCGGTCACGAGCTCGGCCCTCATTCCCCGCAGGTTCGCGACATCTCCATCCAGACCGATCGTGCAATCGGCCGCCTGCTCGCCGCCGTGGACAAGCGGATCGGGCTGGCGAGCGTCATGATCATCTTTACTGCCGATCACGGTGTCGCGCCAATGCCGGAGTTCATGCGCGAGCGCCGCATGCCCGGCGGCCGTACGGATGCGAAGAACGTCCGCGCGGCCGTGCAGGAAGCGCTGGTGCACAAGTACGGACCCGGCGACTGGGTGGTCGGCTACTCGGGCCCCGCCCCATATCTGAACCGGCAGCTCATACGTGAGAAGAACCTGAACTACGAAGAGGTGCAGAACGCCGCCGCCGCCGCGGCTCGCGCACTGCCGCAGATTTTTCGTGTTTACACTCGCTCTCAGCTTCTCGAAGGGCGGGTTCTTGACGATCAGGTAGACCGGCGAGTTCGCAACGGCTTCCACGCCGAGCGCTCCTCCGACCTGTTCATCGTGGCCGAGCCCTACTGGCTGTTCGAAGCCGCCGGCACTTCACACGGTACGCCCTGGAACTACGACGCGCACGTACCGATTATTCTGATGGGCCCCGGCGTCAAACCGGGCCGCTATCACGGGCGAGCCGCCGTGAACGACATCGCCCCCACTGTAGCGACCCTGCTGAACGTGGAAGTGCCCAGCGGCTCCGCCGGCCGGGTGCTCGAAGAAGCGCTGGCCCAGTGATCAGCGCCGCGCTCGCTCGGGATCCGCGGGACGCGCCTGCGCGGTAGCCGTCGCCGGCTCCACAGAGTGATCGTAGTAATCGATGATGACCTGGCTGACGCCGAACAGCCGCGCGTCGGTTTGCGAGCGGCTCCGCACCGGAAGCCAGAACTCACCATATTTCGTGTACTCGAGCGACATCCGGACCTCGCGCGTCCAAAACGACGGGTTCTTCGCGCATGTTCCCTCCATGCGAATCACCGCGAAGTCGGCTGCGTCCACCCAGGCTCTGCCACGGAGGAGATATCGCTTTTCGAACCTGGGCTTCAACTCGAGCACCCAGGCGGGGCGCTGGTTGAGCGTCTCCGCGCCAAGCAGCCGGAAATCGTAGTTCGCGCGCGTGATCGGGGTCCGGCCCCGCGTCGCGATCGCAGTCTCCTTCTCGCCCTCGAGCATGCGATAGAGAATCTTTTTCCGAAGCACGGGCGTGCCGGACTCCGAGACGATCTCGAAGTCCTTGTACCCCGGATTCGTCCAGACCGATTTGACCACCAGCTCCGCCCGCTTATTGAAACGGGCGTTCGTCACGACATACCGCCGCATGCAGGTGATCCGGTGCGTTGCTTGCGTGCGGGCCGCGTCTGTCTCCGCCATACGGTCCAATATTTCATCGAGCGAGGGCGCCGCCGACTCCGCCGCGAAGAGAGCGGCAGCAATCAATCCCGGCGCGAGCATGCAGGTGAGACGCACGAAACAGCCGATTTCGTAAGCCTACACTATTTTTTTTGCCTGGGATACGTCGGGCAGCCCGTCGCCGGCAGTTCGGTTTCTCGCGGACACCCGCGCACCGATTGCCGACCTCACCCGGCGTGCAGCGGTGACAGCGGCGTTTGTTACGCGACTGTAATGACGCTTTAGTATCCTGAAGGTACTCCTACCAGATATGCGCACAGTATTTCGTGTCTCGCTTGTACTCTGTCTCATCGTGCTGGCGGTCGGAACGGCTTTCGCGCAGTCGCAGGCCGGCCTCGGCAGCATCACCGGTGTCGTTCAGGACGCAACCGGCGCCGTTATCCCCGGGGCAACCGTTAGCGTTGCCAATGAACCAAAAGGCATCAACCGCACTCTGCAAACGAACCCGGAGGGCATCTTCTCCGCGCCCTCGCTGCCACCGGCCCGCGGCTACGTAGTGCGTGTGAACGCCGCGGGTTTCACACCGTATGAGCGGCCCAATATCGAACTACTGGTCGGCCAGCAGATCAATCTGCCGATCCAGCTGAGCATCTCGGCGGCGGCCACTACGGTCGAAGTCACCGGTGGCGCCCCGATCGTGGAAACGACAAAACAGGGCGTGTCCCAGGTCGTCACCACAACGCAGATCGACAACCTGCCGATCAATGGCCGGCGTGTCGACTCGTTCGTGCTGCTCACACCGGGCGTCACGAACGACGGAACCTTTGGCCTCGTCAGCTTCCGAGGCATCCCGGGCGGCAACACGTTCCTCACTGACGGGAACGACACGACCAACAGCTTCTATAACGAAAACGCGGGGCGGACGCGAATTTCGAGCCAGATCTCCCAGGACGCCGTGCAGGAGTTTCAGGTTCTCTCCAACGGCTTTTCGGCCGAGTTTGGCCGTGCCATGGGCGGCGTGATCAACACCGTCACCCGGAGCGGAACGAACGACGTCCATGGGACGGCTTACTGGTTCTTCCGGAATCAGGACTTCAACGCGAAGGATCGATATGCGACGATCAACCCGAAAGAGACTCGTCACCAGGCGGGCGCGAGTGCCGGGGGGCCGATCCGCAGAGATCGGGTTTACTATTTCTTCAACTACGAGCCCACGCGCCGCGACTTCCCCGCCATCAACCGGCTGATCAACGCATCGCTGACCGACACCGCGGGCAACTTCACGGCCCCGTGCCGGGTCACGAGCGGCGCGCAGCCGACCGACGCCCAGTGCGCCGCCGCTCGAGCCTACATCATGCGGAACAACAACGTGGAGATTCCCAGGACCGTTACCTCGGACCTGCTGTTCGGCAAGCTCGACTTCCACGTGAACGATGCGAACAATCTGAGCGCGAGCTTCAACTTTCTCCGCTGGGTCTCGCCAAATGGCATCCAGACGCAGGCCGTGCTGACGAACAACAACGCAGCCTCGAATAACGCCAACTCGACTGTCAACACGCGTTACGGCCGCCTGTCCTGGACGGCGATCCCGTCGAGCTCGGTCGTCAATGAAGCGCGGTTCGGCTGGTTCAAGG
>DASSSG010000492.1:0-8578 GCA_035708545.1 Bryobacteraceae bacterium
CAAACTGCGCCGGCGGTTGCGCAAGGCGTTCTTCCAGACCAGCGGCAGGTAGCGAAACATAGGGATATATTAAGGTTACTCACTCCGGCGGGGAATCGGCAGCCGACGAGCCGCCCGCACCGCCTGACGAAATGCCCGAAACCTCGGACGAAAACTGGATGCGCGAGGCGCTGCGCCTCGCGCGCGAAGCGGCTGCGGCAGGCGAGGTCCCGATCGGCGCGGTTGTCGTGCACGACAAGACCATCATCGGCCGCGGACATAACAGTCCGATTACAGCCGGCGATCCCACGGCGCATGCTGAAATCCTTGCCATACGCCAGGCAGCACGAACACTCGGCAACTACCGCCTGACGGGCTGCACACTATACGTGACGCTGGAGCCCTGCGCGATGTGCGCGGGAGCCCTCGTAAATGCACGCGTGGAACGGCTCGTTTTTGGCTCACGTGATTTGAGATACGGAGGCGTCCGCAGTAAGTTCCGTATTTCTGATTCCGAGCTGCTTAATCATCGCGTCGGCATCGCCGAGGGCGTGCTGGCGAGCGAGTGCCTGGAACTGCTTCAGACGTTCTTCGCGGAGCGGCGGAGCCAGCCGCCGGGGAAGTAGGTGAGGGTGACCGGCTCGACCTCCCAGCCGGGGTTGGCGTTCAGGAAGTCACGGACGGCGGCGGCGGGATTGTCTTCGATCCAGCTCGGGTCGCCGCAGGGCGCATCCGCAAGGTCCGGCAGGATGGTGTCGGCGACGACGAGACACGAACCGGTGGTAACGAGAGGAGCGTAGTTGGCAAGCTCGGCCCGGACGTGCTCGTGAGTGTGGTCGCTGTCGAGGAACACGAATACGGATTCGTGCGGCCGCACCAGATCGCGGACGAGCGCGGCGGTAGCGGGTGCCGCGGAATCGGCTTCGAGGACCGTAACTCCCGCGGCTTCGAGCGCTTCGTGCACGCCGGCGCGAAGCTCCCTTTCAATGGAGATGACGCGCCCGCGGCCTGTCATCCTGCACACGGAGGCGAACAGGAGCGCGCTACCGCCATCGTAAACGCCGGTTTCGATGATGACATCGGGAGCCACCCGCTCGATGTACTCGGCGAGGCGCAGGATGTCTGCCGGCAATTGCAGAATCTGGCGTCCAAGCCAGCGGAACCTCGTCCAGATTTCCTGCTGCCATGCGAGAACGAGCCACTCGCGCGTAAGCAGGTCGAAGGCCTCCTTGCCGTAGAGCGGGAACTCGCGGCCGTTTGCTCTGAGTGTGCCGGCACCGGTATCAATGGAGAGGATGCGCCGAGTACCGGACTGATCCATGGCAACCTCCAACGTACATGACCTCGAGGCCGAGCTGCGTCTTCCCGGACCAGGTTACCTCGAAGTGCTCCGCTGGATACATGAGGAGCTGCGGCCGCGCGTGTACGTAGAGATCGGGGTCGGCTGGGGGGAGTCGCTGCGCCTCGCGCGCCCGGCGACAATTGCGATCGGGGTGGATCCGGAACCGCAGACTGAGAGTTGCCGGTTCGCGGCGCTCACGTATTTGTTTCCGATGACGAGCGAAGCGTTCTTCCGAGCGCACTCTGGCTATGCCCGCGACTTCGAGCTGGCGTTCGTCGACGGGGAGCATCTGTTCGAAGCGGTGCTCGAGGATTTCCTGCAGCTCGAGCGCCATGGCGCAGCGGATGCCGTAATTGCACTCCATGACACGATTCCGCTTGATGAAGAGACATCCGTGCGCGAGCGCAGGACCGATTTCTACACCGGCGATGTCTGGCGCATGCTGCCGTGGCTCGCCGAGAACAGGCCCGACCTCGAGTTTGTGACCGTTCCGGCCGCGCCCTCGGGACTGACGCTGATCCGGCGCGGTGTCACGCGAGCTGAACACGGCCGGATCGCGAATGACCGCGCGGCCGTCGCGGCCTGGCTTCGCGCCGCCAGAACACACCCGTCCAGTCGATGATCTCGAGCGGTTCGCGAATATGGCGAGCAGCACGGAAATCGTTAACTGCTTCGCGGCACGCGGGGATACACCCGTAGTCGTCCACAATGACGAAGCCTCCGGGCGACACCTTCTCATAAAGAGCATCGAGGACGTCGAGCGTCGATTCATACAGATCGGCGTCGACGCGCAGCAGCGCGAGGCGATCGATCGGCGCGCGGGCAAGCGTGTCGGCGAACCAGCCGGGCAGGAACCGGACACGATCGTCGAGCAGACCATAACGCACGAACAGGTCACGCACACGATCGAGTGAAACCGCGAGGCTGGGGCAGGCATCGGCGCTCAGGTCCTCGGGCGTATCCTGCGGAAGCCGCGGCTTCGGACAGCCGCGGAACGAATCGGCGGCCCAGACGATGCGGTCGGTTACGTCATGCGCGGCGAGATAACCGCGCATGAAGATCACCGCGCCCCCGCGCCAGACGCCGCACTCGATCAGATCGCCGGGAATCCGGTCGTGCAGGACGCTGTCGAGACAGCGCCAAACGTTCTCGAGCCGCTTGCGGCCGATCATGGTTTGCCGTCGGCCGGCGTTTTCGATGCGATCGCCTGCGAAACGGCCGTCGGCGATCAGCGTCAGGTCTTCCTCAGGGTCGAGCTCGCCGAGCACGCTGCGCGCGAGCAGGTCAAGATAGCGGCTCACGAGGACAGAACGCGATCGTCGAATAACGGCGCGCGCAGATTCCACAGGCGCGAGGCGGCGATTCCGGCCAGTACCCGCGGCCGGCGAAACCAGTCGACAGTTTCGGGCGGCAGGCGCGACACTTCATCGAGCACCGCCTCTGTCGAGCCGCTCTCGGTCATGTTGCGAAGCTGGAAGAGGAGGCGGTTGCGCTCCAGGATGAGCTCAATGTCGTCCGGAGTGAAATGCCGCGAAATAGTGCCTCGCTGCGTATGGTGTGCGATCGAGGCCGGACAGAAGAGGGCGCGGTAGCCGAGTTTCCGGCTGCGCCAGCCCCACTCGACATCTTCCCAGTAGAACGGATCGTAGGCGTCGGTGAGAAGCCGGAGCAGGAGTCGCCGCTGAAACAGCGAGGCGCCGCCGCCGGCATAGAACGTCTCGACCGGCGATGCTGACGCCGGGATGACGTCGTGTACGGTGACGACGCCGTTCTCGAGGCGCAGCTCAGTGAGGTTGGTCTCCTCACGGAAGCGTGTCGCATCGCGGAGAAAGATCTGGGATGCGACAGCGAATACGTCCGCCCGGCGCAACTCCAGGACAGCGCGGAGGGCGTGTGCGTCGAGCTCCGCGTCATTGTTCAGCAGATATACCCATCCGTAGCGCGCCGTCCGAACACCGCGGCCGACGGCGGCGCTGAAGCCGAGCGGCGCATCGCAGAAAAGCCAGCGCGCGCGATCGCTCAGATGGCTGTAGCGCACGCGAGGCGAGCCGTTCGCCGCCACGATGATTTCAACGCCCTCGTTAATGCCGTGGATTGCTGTCTCCACGCTGGTGAGACAATGCGCGAGATGTTCCGGGTTGTCACGCTCGGGAATGATGATGGAGACCCCGGACTCGGGCTCGCCGAACCGCGCGCCGCGCCGCTTCCGCATACGGCCGGCGCGATCGACAAACCGGATCATCCTGCGCAGCGGCGCGATGGCAGCCGCGTTCGCAACGCGCGGCGCCGGTTTCGAAGCCAGGAGCATGAGCGCGAAACCGAGGTCGCGGTTGTCGCTGCCGGCGCCGTGTTCGCTCGGACGGAATGCAAACCGCGTACGAAACTCCAGAAGCCATTCGTCGGCGCCGCCTTCGACAGCGAAGTTCAGTCCGAAGGGAATGGTCTCGCCCCACGGGTTCTCCACGGTGTCGATCTCGCGGCCGTTGCAGCGAATCGTAAGCGCGTTCGGCTCGGCTGCTCGCGCGGGCGGCAGCATGCCTGAGACATGCAGAAACCGCGAGCCGCGACGCGGCCTCAGCACGGCGGCCGCTCGTTGCGTGCTCCAGATCACTTCCTCATTGGCAGGTTCGTGCCAGCCATAGAGCAGCTGCGAACTGCGGCCGCGGCTGCCGATGATCTCGCCTGCGAGGGGTCCGGGCACGAACGCCGACTTCCACGCGCAGGTGCGGCACTCGGCGATGCCGCCCGCGCGGTACTGCCGCCGGAACTCGGAATACGAGTCGCTGGTCCAGATTTCGTCGATCGTGCTGGTGAGCAGGTTCCCCATGACCCGGCGGTCGAGCACTTCGCAGGGCACGACATCTCCGTTTGACAGCACGTGTGCTGTTTCAAACGGGTTCTGATCGCAGGAATGGATGCACGCACCTTCCGGGAGCGGCCAGGGATACGGCTTCGGCACCGCGCCCAGCTGCGGCGTGTCCCCATTGAAACCGGGTGTGCAGACCGTAAAACGTAGGCCCGCCTCGCGGGTGCGGGCGTGATCAACCGCACGAGCCAGGCGGGCGCGGAAGTCAGGCCGGTGCTCTCCGCTTGAATTCAGCTCGGTAACGAACTCGGCCGCTATCGGATCTCGCCGCATCACCGGGAAGATAAGGACGTCGGCGACTCCGATCGTTTGTGCGAACGTCCCGACGGACCCGAGCTGATCCAGGTTGCTGTCCATCGCGACGAACCCGAAGTCGACAGCCGGCCTGTCGGGGTGTGACATCAGCTCGTGCAGGCGCGCTTTGAGCGCAGCCAAAGAAGAGTATCGGTAGATCTCGCTGAACTGTGCCGACTCCATCGTGTGCACCGAGACAGTGAGCCGGTTCAGGCCGCTCGCTGCGAGCTCGCGCGTCATCTCGGGCGTCGCTGAGGCGAATGCGGATACGAGCTCGACCCACGCGCCCGCGTCGCGCGCGACGCGAATCGCGGGGATCAGATCGGGGTAGTACGTTGATTCCCCCGAGTAGTTCAGGACCAGAGTACGCACATCGGCGAGGCCTGCGACAAGCTTTTCGTATACCGCGAACGGCAGATGCTGGCCGGCTCCGCGGCGCAGTTTGCGCGAGCAGAAGACGCAATCGAACGGGCACTTTGACGTGAGCTCGATCCAGAGGACCCGGGGTGTCGGAGCGGCGGCGGTCCGGGTGTATGCTGACCACATCGAGAGGCCTCCATGACTGCATCCGCGGGTTCCTGCTCATCGTAGCTCGCGGTCATTCGTTCGCGCTCGGGATTTTTCTGATGACCAGCCGCCGCACGTTTCTCGCATCCGGAGCCGCTGCGCTCCAGCTTCCATCCGACCGCATCCGTCTCGGCCTCATCGGCGCGGGCGGGCGAAGCCGGGACCTGCTGAACGAGATTGTCAAGTCGAGTGAGAACGCGGCTGTCGTTGCCGTGTGCGACGTCTACCGAGTCGCCCGCGAGAACGCGGCCGCGTTTTGCCAGAAGCGCTGGAACGTGACGCCGAAGCTCACGTCGCGTTATCAGGAACTACTGCCGATGAAGGATGTGGACGCGGTCCTGATCGCGGCGCCCGATTTCACGCACTCCCGCATGCTGATCGACGCGGTCGCGGCCGGCAAGGACGCCTATTGCGAGAAACCGATGGGCATCCGGCTCGACGAGGCGCGCACGGCATACCGCGCAGTGAAGGCCGGCAATCGCGTGGTGCAGATCGGAACCCAGCGGCGCAGCGATCCAGGTGTGATCGGGGCGGCGAAGGTCATCCAGGCGGGGACTATCGGCAAGGTAACGCGCAGCGACATGCAATACCACTTTCACGAGCCGCGCTGGCGCCGCGATTACCACCAGATCAACCCGGACGACATTGACTGGCAGGCATGGTCGTTCGATCGCGGCCTGCCCAAAGACATGCGCTTGTGGCGCGAATGGCAGCTCTTCCGTGACACGAGCAACGGGATTCCCGGCCTGTGGCTGAGCCACCTCATCGACCTCGCGGCGTGGTTTCTGAACGATCCGTATCCGCGGTCGGCGGTGTCGTCCGGCGGCGTCTATCTCTGGAAAGACGGGCGGCAGACGAGCGACGTGTTTCACACGCTCGTCGAGTATCCGAAGGATTGTCTGGTCAGCTTTGCGATGTCGCTGACGAACTCCGCGGGCGGGCGGAATCTCTGGTTCGGCACGCTGGGGACGTTGAATCTCGAGACTCTGACCGTGACCGGCGAGGGCAGCCGCGATCCGAAGCGGATTCAGGAGACGATAAAGATAGAGCCGGTGCCGGTCGAGTCTCATATGGCGAACTTCCTGCGCTGCGTGCGCTCACGGCAGACGCCGCGCGCCGATATTCAGGCCGGGTTTTCGCACGCCGTCGCGGGCATCATGTCCGCTACCGCGCTCGAGACGGGCCGGCGCGTAACATTCAATCCGCAGACGCTCGAAATCGGATGACGCGACGCACATTTCTCGCTACCACGATGCCTGCCGCATTCGCCGCCAGCAAAGCCGCACCGATCACCCGGATCGAGATCTTTCCGGTTCCGTATCCGGTTGCGGGGCACTTCAAGTTCTTCACCGGCGGGCAGCGCGCGAGCGTGTTCGTCAAGATCACGCTCGAGGACGGCCGTACGGGGTGGGGCCAGAGCGTGCCCGTGCAGACGTGGAGCTACGAGACACCTGAGGCGTGCGCTCACACGCTGCGGCACTACCTCGCGCCGGTGTTGATCGGACGCGATCCGACGGACATCGCGGGCGCGCATGTCGCGATGAACAGGGCCATCGCGCCGTCGTTTTCGACAGGCATGCCGATCACCAAGGCCGGCATCGATCTCGCCCTGCACGATCTGCTGGGCAAGATCACGGGCAAATCGCTGCCGGAGCTTTGGGGGCGCAAGCCGCTCGACCGAATCATTTTGAGCTGGACTGTCAACACGACGGATCTGGCGGAGGTGGAGACACTCGTTGCCGAGGGCAAGCGGCGAGGGTATCGGCATTTCAACATCAAGGTCGCCCCCGATCCGAAGTTTGACGTCGCAATGGCGAAGCTGGTTCGGAAGCTCGCGCCGGACTGTTTCCTGTGGGCGGATGCGAACGGCGGGTATGATCTGGCGAGCGCGCTCGAGACCGCTCCGAAGCTGCGCGACGCCGGGGTGAATGTGCTCGAGGAGCCCGTGGCGCACAATCGCCTGAGCGGTTTTGTTGCGTTGAAGAAGCAGGGTGCGTTGCCGATCGTGCTGGATGAGAACGTGGTATCGAGCGTCGAGCTGGAGGAGTTCATCAAGCTCGGGATGCTGGACGGCGTGGCGATGAAGCCGGCGCGAACGGCAGGACTGTGGGATGCGCGGCGGCAGGTTGAGATACTCGAGCGCGAGAAGCTGATGTTCCTGGGCAGCGGCCTGACCGATCCGGATGTGGCGCTCGCGGCATCGCTCGTGCTGTACGGAGCGTATGGCCTGAAGTATCCGGCAGCGCTGAATGGGCTGCAGTTCCTGGCCGCGTCGTTTCTCAGGAAGCCGTTCGTGCTGGAAGACGGCGCTTTGCGCGTGCCGGCCGGAGCGGGGCTCGGAGTGGAAGTGGACGAAGCAAGAATCAGGGAGGCGAGCCGTGCATAGCGCGGTGCTTGCGGTTCTGTTTGCCTTTCAGTGGCAGACTCAGGGCGGACGCACGACGCTGCTCGAGGACGGCAAACCAGTGCTCGTGTACAACGAGCGCGAGCAACTGCCGGCAGACGTGCCGCAGGATCGTGCGCGCTGCTGCTATGTGCATCCCATCTACACGCCGGGCGGCACGGTGGTGACCGACGACTTCCCGAAAGACCACTATCACCACCGGGGTTTGTTCTGGGCCTGGCCCGTCGTAAAGACGGACACCGGCATGTACGACTTGTGGATGATGAGAGGCATCCGCCACAAGGGCTACTCGGTGCTGACGAAAGGCCCGCAGATTGTCGCGGTCAACCAATGGATCGCGAGCGACAAGCCGATTGTGCGCGAACAGGCCACGATCACCGCCTACCCCGCGAATGGAGCCAGCCGAGACGTCGATTTCGAGCTGCGACTCGAGGCGCTCGCGGGGCCGGTCACGCTGGCGGGCTCGAAGGAACAGGGCAAGAGTTACGGCGGTTTCAGCGCCCGCTTCGCGCCGCGAACCGACACGGTGATCCGCACCGATCAGGGCGTGCTGGCGAAGGATGACGATCTCACCGCGTATCAGTGGGCGGAGATGGAGGCGACCTACAGCGGCAAACGCGCGCGGCTGCGGATCGCGCCCGATCCGAAGAATCCGGCCGCACCGCATCAGTGGTGCCTGCGCAAATACGGGTTCGCGGGGGCGTCGTTCCCGGGACGCAGCGAGGCCGTTCAGAGCTATACGATCGAACCAGGCAAGCCGCTGGTGCTGCGTTTCCGCGTGACCGTGGCTGACGTGGGCGCGAACTAGATGACCGAACTTTCGCGGCTCGTGCCGGTGCTGCAGCACTTCCCGCATCATTCGCTGGCCGATGCAGGCGCGGCCGTTCGCGCGGAGCTGGCGCGAAAGGACGCGGGAGCGGGGCTGGCGCCGGGCACGCCGATCGCGATTGGCGTGGGCAGCCGAGGCGTGGCGAATATCGCCATGATTGTCCGCGCTGCGGTGGCGCACTTCCGCGATCGCGGTCTGAAGCCATTCATCGTTCCGGCGATGGGCAGTCACGGCGCGGCGACGGCCGAAGGTCAGGCGCGCGTGCTCGCGCACTACGGCATCACCGAGGCCACGATG
>DASSSG010000493.1:0-4110 GCA_035708545.1 Bryobacteraceae bacterium
GAGAGCGTCGATGCTTGGAAAAACGACGACCGAGTTCAGCCATGTTTCGTTGTTGTCGACGCCGTCGAGCAGAAAGTTGTTGTCCCGCGTGCGCTGGCCGTTGGCCGAGAACGAGGCCGAAGCGCGCCAGGCGAGGCTGCCCGCGCCATCGATATTGGCGCCCGGAATCCCGCGCACGACGCCCGGGATGATTCGCGTCAGGTGCACGAAGTCGCGGCCATTGAGCGGCAGATCCTTGATCTGGTGCTCAGTTACGGTATCGCCCAGCTCGGATGAGTCGGTCTTGACGACGGGCGCGGCCGCTTCGACGGTCACGGTTTCAGTCACGGTGCCGAGCTGCAATGTCACATCGACACGCAGCTTCTGGTCTACGCCGAGCTGGAGATTCGTAAGCGATATCCGCTTGAAGCCTTCCATCTGTACGGCGACGGTGTATGACCCGGGCGGCAGCGAAGGAGCGGTGTAGTCGCCGGAATCATCGGTCTGGACGGTCCGCGTCAAGCCAGTATCGTTGTTCGTGATCGTGACCGGAGCTCTTGCCACGACGGCGCCGCTGGCGTCATGAACCGAACCCAGAATCGTGCCGCTGACCGCTTGTGCGAAGCACGCGACAGCATTCAGGCAGAGCAGGGCAGTAATGCGAAGTGCACAACAGCTTTTCATCGTTCCCCTCGCGACGTGGCTGGTAGGTATACCGCCGATTCAGCCAGTAATGTTGGAGTAAACGACGATGCTCATCGCCGGAATGGTTTCCCGGAACTCCGCCTTGCGCGGTCCTATGAGGATTGTCCGCGCAGGACGGATCACCACATCGGCACGATCGCGGCCGGCGGGTGTGAAAGCGTATCGATAAAGAGCCGTCGCGGCATCCAGACCAGTCACACGAAAGTTCGCCCCGGCGTCGCGATGCGATTCGTTGACCGCCAGAATAGTGAAACGGCCCGCCGGTGAGCGCAGGGTAGCTGCAACCAAATCGCGCTGGACGGGCGTGAGCTTCGGTGACACATCGGTCGCGAGGACCTTGGAGTTCCCCGAGGTAAACCTCGTCAGCAGCCCGTAGCCGTAATAGCTGTTCGCGTGTGGCGAGAACGACGCTCGCAGCCGTTCGCGATCGATGTCCCACGTATCGACGAGCTGCCACTGTCCGTCGAGATCGCCGCGGTTCACGAAACTCCAGCGGTTGAAGGCATCGACACCCGCGCGAATGCCGCGCACGACGAGCGCGGCGTCCTTGATCACCGCTTCATAGGTGCCGGGACCGGGATCGTCCTCGCGGAAACCGTAGAACTGGGTGCCGAGCTCGGAGAGAAACAGGGGCTTGTTGCGGGCGTGCGCCCATCTGGCCCAGCGCTCGAGACGGCGCTCGGCCTCATGCAGCGGATAACCGAAGAACAGGCCGTTGAAATTCGCGTTGTAGGAGTGAATGTCATAGGCGCCGATGTACTCGTCGAAATCGATGCGCGCGGGATCGAGATCGGGCAGGTCGGTCCAGTCGGGGCCGGAGAGCGGAAGGCGGATTCCGCGCCGGTCGAGCTCGCGCCGCACGGCGGCGAGGCCGGGCGTGATGGACTCGGGCAGTAGTTTCGCATTCTGCCACCACGAGAAGCCGTGCCCGGGCTCGTTGTTGATCGCGAGCCACTTGATCGAGCGATAACCTCTGGTGACGGTGAGATGGTGCACGAGCTCGCCGAGGCCGTACGCGAAATCATCGAGCGAGAGCGGCATACTCCTGAGCACGCCTTCGGGGCTGCCGCGCAGCTCGGGCAGGGCATTCCATTCGACGTTAGACCACATCTGCTGGAGGAACACGTCGACGCCGCGCTTCTCGGCCCAGTCGAGGATGCGATACAGGATCCGCATCTCCGGGTTGTCCCAGCTGAACTGCCGGCGCTCGGGTTCATACATGCGCTGCTCGAGCTCGACGCGGCACCAGTCGAAACCGAGCCAGTCGGCATGCCGATAGAGCGACTGCCAGGCAGCCTCGTCATCAGCGGGCGGATTGCCGCCCCACGCGCTGCCGCCGATCGGGGCCGCCGGACACCGTGCGGCCGAGAATCGGTTTCTCGATCGCGTGCCATGACGCGCCGATGCCCCCGCGCATCGTGCGCAGGGGGGGCCTGGTGTCGATGGTG
This sequence comes from Bryobacteraceae bacterium, assembly GCA_035708545.1. GTDB lineage: Bacteria > Acidobacteriota > Terriglobia > Bryobacterales > Bryobacteraceae > DASSSG01. The sequence goes on from DASSSG010000493.1 coordinate 2,133, forward strand.
ATTTCGACTTTACGCGGGAGGCGGAGGACGCCGATCGAGGCTGTAGCGGCGGCTGCGGCGAAGAATAAGGCCGCAGCCGCTATGAAGCGCCAATTGCTAATCGGCGGTCCGAATGCCGTCCCGCCCCACTTCACGCGGCGCCCCGCCGGGATTTGATCTCGCGCAGAAGTTCCTCGACCTGGTCCTCTTTTCCGAGGGCGAGCAGGCGATCCTGCAGATCATCATCGGCGAGCAAGGCAGTGGCCTGGCTGACCGCTTCTTCGCGGTTGACCTTCTGCTTCATGCGATCGAAAGTGACAGCCGTGGACGTCGAAGTAGTGGCGGCGCGGGCCTGGGACGCCCTGCCGAGGGCGCGGGCGCGCCGGTGCTGCGCCATCAGCAGCTCGCTTTTGGCGTTTGCTTCGACCAGCTTGCTTTCGAGCTTTGTGAGCGCGCTGCGAAGCTGATCGACCTGTACGCTCTGGTCTTCCAGCTGCTGCCGGTAGCTGGCGGAGAGCTGGCGGTGCGTCAGCGCACGCTCGACGGCCGCGCGCGCCAGGTCGTCCTGGCGTTTGTCTACGGCGAGCTCGGCCTTGCGAACCCACTCCGCCTCGACCTGCTGATTCTCATTGAGTTTTTTCTGAAGCAGAAGCTGATCGGCCATGGTGATCGCGACCTGCGTTTTGACCTGCATCAGCTGGTTCTGCATGTCGAGAATGACCTGCTTCAGCATTTTTTCCGGATTCTCGGCCCGGTCAATCAGGTCGTTCAGATTGGCCCGGACCAGGGTAGCTACGCGTTCGAGTAGTGCCATTGTGGTTCTCCTTTATGTCATTCGCTGGCGGCCTGAGAGGCCGCCGTCGGGCGAGAGCCTGCCCCACCGTCGGGTTTCGGGGCTTTGTCGCCGATGGGGCGGACTTTCGCGAACAGGTCGCGCATTTGCATGCCGGACAGCGTCTCGAACAAAGCCGGAACCTGCGCGGCCATCTGCGCCATGTCACCCGTGATCTTGTGTACGCCGGCGGAGTCGCCGCCGGTCGATACCACCGTGATCTTGTCCACACGCGATAACGGCTCGGCGAGAGCGCGGACCACCTCGGGCATGCCCGTAAGCAGCTTGTCGACAACCGCGGACTGGTTCCACTCCTGATAGGCTTCGGCCTTGACGTTCATCGCTCTGGCCTCGGCTTCGCCCTTGCGGAAGATGATGTCGGCTTCGGCTTCGCCCTCGGTGCGAATGGCGGCAGCGCGACCCTCGGCTTCACGCATGGCTTTCATCCGTTCGGCTTCGGCGAGCGTTTCAATGCGGCGGCGTTCGATCTCGGCCTGCTTGAGTACGGTCGCGATCAATTCACGCTCGCGGCGCTGGATTTCGGCCTCCTGGACTTTGACCTCCTGCTCTTTCTCGACCTGGCGGACCTTGACGGCTTCGGCGACTACCTGCTGCTGCATGACGTTCGCCTGGATGTCGTAGGCTTTGTCGGCCTGCGCCTGCTGCCGCTTGATCGTCTCGAGAAACTGAGCGCGCTTGATCTCGAGATCGCGCTGCGCCTGGGCCTGCGCCTGCAGCGAGAGCGCCTCGGCCTGCACGCGCTCCTGGTCCGCGACGGCTTTGGCCACGGCGGCTTCCCGCTGCGCCTGCGCCCGGCGAATCGCGGTGTCGCGCTCGGCTTCGGCGGCGGCGACATCGGCATCGCGCTTGATGCGCGCCACATCCGGCCGCCCCATGTTCGCGATGTAGTCGTTCTGGTCGCGAACCTCTTTGATGGTGAAGGAAATCACCTCGAGGCCCATCTTGTTCATGTCCGCGGCGCAATTCGCGCGCATCCGCTCGCCGACCATCTCCGGCTCCTTGACGATCTCCTCGACCGTGAGCTGGCCGATGATGCCGCGCAGATGTCCTTCCATCACGAGGCGGATAAAACCCTCGCGCTCCTGCGGGGTTTTGGTCAGGAACTGCTCGGCCGCGGTCTGAATCGACTCGGGGTCCGATTTCACC